>NZ_JASCPO010000420.1:0-2697 GCF_029960145.1 Pseudomonas sp. PS01299
CGCGAAGGCGGTGTGTCAGTCGATAGAAATGTTGAATGATTGACCGTCTTCGCGAGCAAGCCCGCTCCCACAGGGGATTTGCGATGTTGCTTAAAGTGGAGCAATGCCCTCGACAATGACGATCTCCGCCCTCGCCCATTCCTCGCGATAACTTTTCGCCTCCTGATACGCCGCCGAGTGGTAGCACGCCACGGCCTTCTCATAGCTCTCGAATTCGATCACCACGCTACGCTGAGGAGTAGCCCTGCCCTCCAGCGCTTCGCTGCGTCCGCCCCGGGCCAGAAATTTCGCGCCGAACGCGGCGAAGGCTGCCGGTGCGCGCTGGGTGTATTGGCTGTAATGCTCGGCATCGTCGACATCCACGTGGGCAATCCAGTACGCCTTCATAGTGACCTCTTTATTGATTTTGTATTATGGTATACCAATATATTTCCAACAAACCCTGAGAGTCCAGCATGGCCTTCAACAGCATCGAAGAAATCCTCGAAGATTATCGCCTCGGCAAAATGGTCCTGCTGGTCGATGACGAAGATCGGGAAAACGAAGGCGACCTGCTGCTGGCCGCCGACTGCTGCACACCGGAGGCGATCAGCTTCATGGCGCGTGAGGCGCGCGGGCTGATTTGCCTGACGTTGACCGACGAGCACTGCCAGCGCCTGGGCCTTGAGCAAATGGTGCCGAGCAACGGCAGCGTGTTCAGTACCGCGTTTACCGTGTCGATTGAAGCGGCGGTCGGGGTCACCACTGGCATTTCTGCAGCTGACCGCGCCCGCACGGTCGCGGCCGCTGTGGCCAAAGACGCCCGCGCTGAAGACCTGGTGCAGCCTGGGCACATCTTCCCGCTGCGCGCCAAGGAAGGCGGCGTGCTGACCCGCGCCGGCCACACCGAAGCCGGCTGCGACCTTGCCCGCCTCGCCGGTTTCACCCCGGCCTCGGTGATCGTCGAGGTGATGAACGATGACGGCACCATGGCCCGCCGCCCGGATCTGGAAGTGTTCGCCCGTAAGCACGGGATCAGGATCGGCACCATCGCCGACTTGATCCACTACCGTCTGAGCACCGAACACACCATTGAACGCATCGGCGAGCGTGAACTGCCGACGGTGCATGGCACGTTCCGCCTGATCACCTTTGAAGACCGCATTGAGGGCGGTGTGCACATGGCGATGGTCATGGGCGATCTGCGCCGCGAAGAGCCGACGTTAGTACGCGTGCATGTGATCGATCCGCTGCGTGATCTGGTCGGCGCCGAGTACAGCGGGCCGAGCAACTGGACGTTGTGGGCGGCGTTGCAACGGGTCGCGGCGGAAGGTCATGGCGTTGTGGTGGTGTTGGCCAATCATGAATCGTCGCAGGCGCTTCTCGAGCGCGTGCCGCAACTGACCCAGCCGCCGAGGCAGTTCAGTCGCTCGCAATCGCGGATTTATTCGGAGGTGGGCACCGGGGCGCAGATTCTGCAGAACCTGGGGGTGGGCAAGCTGCGGCATCTGGGGCCGCCGCTGAAGTATGCGGGGCTGACCGGGTATGACCTGGAGGTGGTCGAGAGCATCCCCTTCACCGAATAACACTGCCCTCACCCCAGCCCTCTCCCGGAGGTAGAGGGAGCCGACCGAGTTGTTCTACCGCTATACATCGACCTGAAACTGCGAGTCGAACTCAAGTTTTAAACAGCATGGAAATCGGCTCCCTTTCCCCTCTCCCTTTGGGAGAGGGCTGGGGTGAGGGGCTGGTTCTAAAGTGCGCCCTATGACTCGTGCCGAGCACAGGCAAAAAACCAGAATCAACAGATAACCGGTAAGGCAAAGTGCTTGCACAAAGTTTGGAATACCATAATATGATATTCCATAGACCGGACGACCTGAAAAACCGTCCGGCTACTGCTCCCGACAGGCGGGCAACAACGCAAGCCCGCTCAAAAACACAACAATGAGGGCGTAAAAATGGTGTTGAACAAAGCTGCAACCGCAATCTTTTTTGCGGGACTGCTGAGCGTGACCGGCCAGGCTGCAATGGCCGCCGAAAGCGTGAACTTCGTCAGTTGGGGCGGTAGCACCCAGGATGCGCAGAAACAGGCCTGGGCCGATCCGTTCAGCAAGGCCAGTGGCATCACCGTGGTGCAGGACGGCCCGACCGACTACGGCAAACTCAAGGCCATGGTCGAGAGCGGCAACGTGCAATGGGACGTGGTCGATGTCGAAGCCGATTTCGCCCTGCGCGCCGCCGCTGAAGGCCTGCTCGAACCCCTCGATTTCAAAGTCATCCAGCGCGACAAGATCGACCCGCGTTTCGTCAGCGATTACGGTGTCGGCTCGTTCTTCTTCTCCTTCGTCCTCGGCTACAACGAGGGCAAGCTCGGCGCGGCCAAGCCGCAAGACTGGACCGCGCTGTTCGACACCAAGACCTACCCCGGCAAACGCGCCCTGTACAAATGGCCAAGCCCCGGCGTGCTCGAACTGGCGCTGCTGGCCGACGGCGTGCCGGCCGACAAGCTCTACCCGCTGGACCTTGATCGCGCCTTCAAAAAACTCGACACCATCAAGAAAGACATCGTCTGGTGGGGCGGCGGCGCGCAGTCGCAGCAACTGCTGGCCTCCGGCGAAGCGAGCATGGGTCAGTTCTGGAACGGCCGCATTCACGCTCTGCAGGAAGACGGCGCGCCGGTGGGTGTGAGCTGGAAACAGAACCTGGTCATGGCCG
>NZ_JASCPO010000421.1:0-2671 GCF_029960145.1 Pseudomonas sp. PS01299
GGCTTGCTCGCGAATGGGCCGGGTCAGTCACCATCACCTCAACTGAGACACCGCATTCGCGAGCAAGCCCGCTCCCACAGGGGGGCTGTGTTGTTGGTCAGATTTTCGTTTGCAGGACCAGATTCACAAACGCCAGCGCCGCCGCACTGTGGTAATTATTCTGCCGCCGCAACAACGCCGCCCCACGCTGCGGCGCTTCGTTCTCGACGCTCAAGCGACGCAACGCCCGGTCTTCGCTGGCAATCGCTTCGGGTAACATCGTCGCCATCGGCGAATGCCGCACCACCTCCAGCAACGTACTTACCGAGTTCACCTCGATCCGCACCTGCGGCGTGATCCCCTGCTGACGGAAATACTCATCGATCGATAACCGAGTGATGAAATCTGGCGCCAGCAAGGCGAAATCCAGTTGCGCAAGATCACGCGATGTCAGCACCGCACTGCTGTCGTACAGCGGATGCTCGCGCCCGACCATGATCCCCAGGGTTTCGGTAAACGCCGGAATACACTCAATGTCCGGGTGGCGCACCGGGGTAAAGGCAATCGCGATGTCCAGCGAATCGTCCGCCAGCCCCGCCTCGATATCATCCATCGACAGCTCGAAAATCTGCAGATGGATACCCGGATAGCGTGCGGCGAAATCACGTACCAACGGCCCGACCAGATAGGCCATGAACGTCGGGGTCATGGCCAGCCGCAAGCGCCCACGCGACAGATCCTTAACGTCATGCAACGCCCGCTTGCCCGCTTCCAACTCCACCAGCACGCGCCGCGCACACTCAATGTAAGCCTCACCGGCATCGGTGGGTTTAACGGTGCGTGAAGCTCGATCAAAAAGGGCCACCCCCAGAGTTTCTTCGAGTTGGCGGATCTGTTGCGACAAGGTCGGCTGCGACACATGCAACGCCTCCGCCGCCCGGGTGAAGCCGCCGTGATCGGCCACGGCCAGCAGATATCGCAAATGTCGCAGCAGCATGGGATCACCATCTATAGGCAGGACTTATGCGAAGCATTGTATATCGGTCTTGGACGCTATGGATCAATCGGCAGAAGATGGCTCCCACACAGCAAGCCAACCTTGAAAGGAGTGACACCATGCAACAGTCCCACGCCTACAACGATGCCAGCCTGGCCCTGACCACCCGCATTCTCGACATCAAGGCACGCAAAGGTCTGTCGTGGCAGGATCTGGCCGACGACACCGGCCTGAGCCTGGCCTACGTCACCGCTGCCCTGCTCGGCCAGCACCCACTGCCACAAGACGCCGCGCAAGTGGTTGGCGACAAACTCGAACTGGACGCCGACGCCGTTGCCGCCCTGCAGATCATCCCGCTGCGCGGCAGCCTCAGCGGCGTGCCGACCGACCCGACCATCTACCGCTTCCACGAGATGATCCAGATCTACGGCACCACCCTCAAAGCCCTGGTTCACGAGCAGTTCGGCGACGGCATCATCAGCGCCATCAACTTCAAGCTCGACATCAAGAAAGTCGAAGACCCGGAAGGCGGCTCCCGCGCCGTGGTTACCCTTGACGGCAAGTTCCTGCCGCTGCGTCCGTTCTGATCCACCCCGGCCCGCACCCCGTGTGCGGGCCCATCCAAACCTCAATTGCCAAGTCGTCACCACATCTGCCTGGAGGCTGCCCCATGCACAAAATTCTGTTGACCCTGACCCTGCTCGCCGGCCTTGCCGCCCAGGCCCAGGCTGATGAAGAGGCGATTGCCTACCGCTACGGCATGACTCTGGATATTGCTGAAATCGTGAACATCACCCCGGTCGCCGACGTCTGCGGCGTTGTACCGGTCGAGATGACCTACCTCGACAGCCACGGCGCAAAACACATTCTTCAATACAGCGAATTCGGCACCGGCTGTTCGAACTGAGAGGACAACACCATGAAAAACCTGATCGAAGGCTTCCTGAAGTTCCAGAACGAGGCGTTTCCGCAACGCACCGAGCTGTTCAAGCACTTGGCGACCACTCAAACCCCGGGCACCTTGTTCATCACCTGTTCCGACAGCCGCGTGGTGCCGGAACTGCTGACCCAGCAAGAACCCGGCGAGCTGTTCGTGATCCGTAACGCAGGCAATATCGTGCCGTCCTACAGCCCGCATCCGGGCGGGGTTTCGGCAACGGTGGAGTACGCGGTGGCGGTGCTTGGGGTGACGGACATCGTGATCTGCGGCCACTCTGATTGCGGCGCGATGACCGCGATTGCCCAATGCAAATGCATGGATCACCTGCCCGCCGTCAGCGGCTGGCTGCAACATGCCGAGTCGGCGAAAGTGGTGAACGAGGCGCGGCCGCATGCCAATGACGCGGCGAAATTGAGTTCGATGGTGCGGGAAAATGTGATCGCGCAACTGGCGAATATTCAGACCCACCCGAGCGTACGTCTGGCCCAGGAGAAGGGCCTGCTGAACCTGCATGGCTGGGTGTATGACATCGAGACCGGTTCGATCGATGCGCTGGCGGCGGATCGGCGCACGTTTGTGCCGCTGGCTGAGCAGCCGGCGACGTGCGCCGTTCAGGCAAACGCCAGCGCAGCCGCCTGATACAAATCCGCTGAGGTGAAGAGGAACTTGTGGCGAGGGGATTTATCCCCGATGGACTGCGCAGCAGGCCCGATCTCTTGGGGCCGCTTCGCGCCCCATCGGGGATAAATCCCCTC
>NZ_JASCPO010000422.1:0-2665 GCF_029960145.1 Pseudomonas sp. PS01299
CAAGAGCGCGAAAGTCGCGCTCATCGCCTGTATGCGAATACTGCTGATCAGACTGAATGCCATGCTGCGAGACGGCACAGAGTGGCGGTGACGAACGGTGGCAGTAAGACAGTTGCTCCCACATTGGGATAGAGGTGTTCTCAGGATCAGTCGTCGGCTGCGGGATCCAGATCCGGGAACATCACTTCGGTAAAGCCGAACTTGCTGAAATCGGTAATCCGCGACGGATACAAGCGGCCGATCAGATGATCGCACTCGTGCTGCACTACCCGCGCATGGAAGCCTGACGCCACGCGTACGATCGGCTCGCCCTTGGGATCAAAGCCTTCGTAGCGAATCTGCTGATAACGATCCACCGCACCGCGCAGGCCGGGCACCGACAGACAGCCCTCAAAGCCCTCCTCGGTCAGCGGACTCAGCGGCGTGATCAGCGGATTGATCAGGATCGTCTGCGGCACCGCTTCGGCGTCCGGATAACGTTCGCTGTGCTCGAAACCGAAGATCACCAATTGCAGGTCGACGCCGATCTGCGGCGCGGCGAGGCCGACGCCACCGACACTTTCCATGGTCTGGAACATGTCATCGATCAGTTGCCACAGCTCGGGGCTGTCGAACATTTCCGGCGGCACCGGTGGAGCAATGCGCAGCAGGCGTTCGTCGCCCATTTTGAGGATTTCACGGATCATGGTCAGGCTTCGTCAGTGTCCGGCTTGAGCGAGTGGTCGCGCCCCAGGCCAGAGACATGTTGTTTGGGATGTTCATCGAGTTCGCCGGGGACTTTCTCGCCCTCGTCCTTGCCCTCGCTGGACATGTGTTCGATCACCGCATTCATCTCGGCGCCGAGCAGCAGCACCGCCGAGGAAATGTAGAAATACAGCAACAGCACGATGATCGCCCCGATGCTGCCATACATCGCGTTGTAGTTGGCGAAGGTTTTGACGTAGAACGCAAAGCCCAGTGAGGCGATGATCCACACCACCACGGCAAGTACCGAGCCGGGGGTGATGAAACGGAATTCCTGTTTGACGTCGGGCATCACGTAATAGATCAGCGCCACGGCGACCATCATCAGGATCACGATCACCGGCCAGCGCGCAATCGTCCACACAGTGACGATGAAATCTTCCAACCCTACCTGCGCGGCAATCCAGCCCATCACTTGCGGCCCGAGCACCATCAGTGCGGCCGCCACCAGCAACATGCCGGCAATGCCGACGGTGTAGAACACCGACAGCGGAAAACGCTTCCAGATCGGCCGGCCCTCGACCACGTCGTAAGCGGCGTTCATCGCACTCATCATCAGCCGCACACCGGCAGACGCGGTGTACAGGGCGATGACGATACCGACCGAAAGCAAGCCGCCCTTGGACTGCTGCAACTGATCGATCACCGGGTTGACCTGTTCCAGCGCCTGCGGCGGCAACACCAGTTCCGACTGCAGGCGCAGCCAGGTGAAGAAGTCCGGCAGATGCAGGAAACCGATCAGCGCAATCAGGAACAGAATGAACGGGAACAGCGAGAACAGCATCTGGTAGGCCAGTGCCGAGGCGTAGGTCGACATCTCGTCGTCGACGAATTCAGTGACCGTGCGCACCATCACCCGGTGCAGTGGCAGACCTTTCATGTCTGGAAAAATCATTCGCGTCTCCTTTCGCCGCATTACAGGTTGAAGTCGTGGCGACTCAGGGGCCGTTTTCTACATCACGGTAGCCTACTTGGCGACCTTCGTGGATGGCTGTCGGGTTTTGACACAAAAACGGCCATCCTTGGATGGCCGCTCGTGTGTTTCGTTCAAGGCGGAATTACGCCTTGTCGACACCTTTCTTGATGGCGTCTTTGGCTTTGCCGACAGCTTGCTGGGCTTCACCTTTTTTCTCTTGCAGTTTGCCTTCGGCTTGCAGCTTGGTGTTGTCGGTGGCTTTGCCGACGCCTTGCTTGACGTTGCCGACTGCTTCGTTGGCCATGCCTTTTACTTTATCGCCAGTGCTACTCATGGTGTTTCTCCTTGGTGCATTGAAGGGGAAAAGTCAGTACGTAATGATTGACTGGCCGGGTTTGCCACGAGTTTCATTTATTTTTGCCCTTCATTTCGTCGTGCCATGCAGGTTGGGCTTTATGTTTGCCCCGCAAGCCCCGAGAATGCGCACCTATGGGCGCCGTGCGCCAACGATCAGATCCCGCAGGAATGTTATGAAACTCGATAAAAAGCAGGCCATTGCCCGTCGCAACCAGGAACTGGGCGGCGCTGTGCTCGGCACCAACAACTGCCACTTCGCCGAATTGAACCGCAACCGCAACATCTGGTGGTTCGACCTGCCGGTGACGCGCCTCGCCGTCGGTCAGTACGAGTGGATTCACCTGCTGATGCATACCCCGGCCACCGACGAACTGCTGCACCTGAAAGTGCCGACCGTGTTCCTGCGCGAAAAGCTCGAAGGTCTGGTGATTCGCAACGAAGGCAAGCGCAAGGCGGCGTTGAGCCTGGAATTGAGTGCAGACAAGGATTCGTATCTGCAGGACATGCGTCCGGCGGGAACCAACGTGAATTTCGCGCCGTTCCGGCAGTAACCGAAAAGCTTCGCGAGCAAGCCCGCTCCCACATTTGACTGTATTCCAACTGGAGGAACGCGGTTGAATGTGGGAGCGGGCTTGCTCGCGAAGGCGG
>NZ_JASCPO010000423.1:0-2634 GCF_029960145.1 Pseudomonas sp. PS01299
CGATGGCGTAGTGTCAGTCGACATTGATGTTGTCTGACACTACGCCATCGCGAGCAGGCTCACTCCTACAGTGGTTTTTGCATGGTGGCTTAGAGGGTGAAGTTGCCTTCCGCTACCAGCTCGCTCAGCGGGCGACGCGGGCTCGGCACTTCACGAGCCTGCAGGTATTCGGCCAGGGTCGCCTTGTCACCCAGCTTGCCGATCGCGACCGCCGCATGCAGCGCATAACCTTGCGGAATGTTCAGCTCCTTGCGGGCCAGCTCCTGATCGAAACCGGCCATGCCGTGGGTGTGCCAGCCGCTGATGCTCGCTTGCAGCGCCAGGTGGCCCCAGGCCGAGCCGGTGTCGAAGGTGTGCCACAGCGCCGGGGACTCTTCGCTGGCACCGGGTGCGGTGAAGGTGGTTTTCGAAATCACGATCACCAGCGCCGAAGCGTGTTGCGCCCAGCTGCGGTTGAATTCATTCAGCAGACCCAGGAAGCGTTCCCAGTTCGGCGTGTCACGGCGCGCATACAGAAAGCGCCATGGCTGCGAGTTGTAGGCCGACGGCGCCCAGCGTGCGGCTTCGAAAAAGCTCAGCAGGGTTTCTTCCGGGATCGCTTCGCCGGTGAAGGCGCGGGGCGACCAGCGGTCGGTGAACTGCGGGTGAATGGCGTAATCGGCGACGCGAGGGTTGGCACTCATCGAAAGATTCCTTGCTGTGTTTGAGTCATGAATTCGTGGCAAAACCCTACTGGGCGGCGATTCGGCTGACAAGCGCGATTTACCGACAGTCGCCAGCGCTTGGCCCGCAAGGCCTTGGGCACTAGACTGGCGGCCTTTTCACCACCTGATGTTGATGCTTGAACCATGGCCGCCATAGTCGAACCGTTCTGGAAACGCAAAACCCTCGAGCAACTGGATCACGAGGAATGGGAATCGCTGTGCGACGGCTGCGGTCTGTGCTGCCTGCAGAAACTCGAAGATGAAGAAGACAACAGCGTCTATTACACGCGCATCGCCTGCAAACTGCTGGACCTGAAAACCTGCCAGTGCAGCGACTACCCGAATCGCATCAAGTTTGTCCCGGACTGTATCCAGCTCACTCCTGGCCAGGCCGAAGAATTCAAATGGCTACCGCCGACCTGCGGTTATCGTCTGGTCAGTGAAGGCAAGGATCTGCCGCTGTGGCACCACCTGGTGTGCGGCGATCGTGACGCCGTGCACCACGAACGGATTTCCCAGTCCGGGCGCATGCTCGCCGAAGGCAGCGTGCCGGAGGACGACTGGGAAGATCACCTGATTTTCCGGGCTGGTTAAGCACCAAGGGTTTCCAGGATTCAACAAGGAGTGTGTATGGCTGGGGGATTGCTGCGGGCATCGCTGATCGGCCTGCTGGCGCTAAGCGCGCCGGTGTGGGCGGCAAAGAAGGTCGATCTGGATTACCACGTGCGCCTGTTGCCGCAAAGCGATCAGGCCGAAGTACGCCTGACCCTGGCCAAAGGCGAAGCGGTGCGCAGTCTCGACTTTGACCTCGGTGACGGCAGCCATTACAGCGACTTCAAGGCCGACGGCCAGTGGCAACTGACCCCGGGCAAACAGACCCGGGGCCTCTGGCGCCCGATCGGCGACAAGCCCAGCCTGACTTATCGCGTCAGTATCAGCCACGGCCGCAAGAGCGGCAGCTTCGACACGCGCATGACCCCGAGCTGGGCGCTGCTGCGTGGTGATGATCTGGTGCCGCCGGCCAGGCTCGATCAGCAGGATGGCATCGAGCTGGTGTCGCGTCTGCAATTCGAACTGCCCAATGGCTGGCAAAGCGTTGAAACCGCCTGGCCGCGCATCGGCAAGAACAAATTCCGCATCGACAACCCTTCACGCCTGTTCGACCGCCCGACCGGCTGGATGCTCGCCGGTCACCTCGGCAGCCGCCGCACGCGCCTGGGCGAAACCGAAGTCACCGTGGCCTCACCGCAAGGGCAGGGCATGCGGCGCATGGATGTGCTGACCTTGCTGACGTTCGTCTGGCCGCAGGTGCAAGCGGTCTATCCCCGGCATCCGAAAAAACTGCTGATCGTCGGTGCCAACGACCCGATGTGGCGCGGCAGTCTGGGCGCACATGAGTCCATTTACGTGAACACGCGGTTGCCACTGGTCAGCGAGAGCGGCAGCAGTGCGCTGGTACGTGAGCTGGCGCAGGTGTTCGGGCGCATCAATGACGAGCAGCGCAGTGACTGGATCAGCGAAGGGTTTGCCGAGTATTACGCGATCGAACTGGTGCGCCGCGCCGGGGGCATGAGCGATGAGCGCTATCAGGCGTTGCAGGCGAAATTGACCAAGGACAGTCAGAAAGTCACGACCCTGCGCGGCGAACAGATCAGTGCGGCGCAGCTTGCAAAAGCGGTGATTGTCTTGCAGGAACTGGATCGCGAGATTCGCTTGAAGACGCGCAACAAACGTTCGCTGGATGATGTGTTGCGCGGGGCGATGCATCTGGGGACGGTGAGTACCAAGGAGTTTGTGCAACTGGCCGAGAGTGTTCTGGGCGAGTCTTCCAAAGTCCTCGATAGCGCATTACTTCAGTAATACCGCCTTCGCGAGCAAGCCCGCTCCTACTTTTGATCGCATTCCAGCTTTAAATGTGGGAGCGGGCTTG
>NZ_JASCPO010000424.1:0-2630 GCF_029960145.1 Pseudomonas sp. PS01299
GGCTTGCTCGCGAAGGCGTCGTGTCAGTCAACACCTCAGTCAACTGACCGATTGCCTTCGCGAGCAAGCCCGCTCCCACATTTGCTTCTGCGCTGAGCCTTGCCCCAACCCTGTCCAGGTGCTAAACCTTGTACACGTTCGTCAATGACAAGGAAGCCAGTCAATGTCAGTCGTTACAGAAGTCTCTCCGGATGGTCAAAAACTGACGATTTCGGTCAAGGGGCGGTTCGATTTTGGGCGCCATCAGGAATTTCGCGAGTCCTATGAGCGGCTTAACAGAAAACCTGACTCCATCGTGGTTGATCTGAAAGATGCCACCTACCTCGACAGCTCCGCGCTGGGCATGCTGCTTCTGCTGCGCGATCATGCCGGCGGCGACGACTCGGATGTACGCGTGATCAACAGCAACTCCGACGTGCGCAAGATTCTCGCCATCTCCAACTTCGACAAACTGTTCGACATCAGTTGACAGCCATGCAGGCGCAAGAGCCGCTGACGATCCTGATCGCCGAAGACAGTGCCGCCGACCGGTTACTGTTGTCGACCATCGTCCGCCGTCAGGGGCATGAAGTGCTGACCGCCGCCAATGGCGCCGAAGCGCTGGAGGTGTTCAAGCGTCAGCCGCCGCATCTGGTGCTGATGGACGCGATGATGCCGGTGATGGACGGCTTCGAAGCGGCGCAGCAGATCAAGGCGCTGGCGGGGGAAACCCTGGTGCCGATCATCTTTCTGACTTCGCTGACCGAAAGTGAAGCGCTTGCCCGTTGTCTGGAAGCAGGTGGCGACGACTTTCTGGCGAAGCCTTACAACCAGGTGATCCTCGCCGCCAAAATCAAGGCGATGGATCGCTTGCGCCGCTTGCAGGCCACGGTGCTGCAACAGCGTGACCTGATCGCCAGACATCACGATTACCTGCTCAACGAACAGCGCGTGGCCAAAGCGGTATTCGACAAGGTCGCGCATTCCGGCTGCCTGAGCGCGCCGAACATTCGCTACCTGCAATCACCCTATGCGTTGTTCAACGGCGACCTGCTGCTGGCGGCCTACACCCCGGCCGGCGACATGCACGTGCTGCTCGGTGATTTCACCGGCCACGGCTTGCCGGCGGCGGTGGGGGCGATGCCGCTGGCCGAAGTGTTTTACGGCATGACGGCCAAGGGTTACGGCCTGGCTGAAACCCTGCGCGAGATGAACGCCAAGCTCAAGCGCATCCTGCCGGTGGACATGTTCTGCTGCGCGACCATGCTTTGTCTGAGTTTTCAGCGGCGTTCGGTAGAGGTGTGGAACGGCGGCATGCCTGACGGTTATCTGCATCGGATTGCCACCGGCGAACGTGTGCCGCTGGCGGCGCGCCATTTGCCGCTGGGGGTGCTCAGTCCGCAAGCGTTTGATGATCGCACCGAAGTACAGACCATGGCCGTGGGTGACCGGGTGTTCCTGCTTTCGGACGGGGTGATCGATACCACTGACGCCGACGATCGCTTGTTCGGTGTCGAGCGTTTGCAGCAACTGTTTGCCGCCAATCGTGAGCCGGACAACCTGTTCGCCGAGATCGAGCAGGCCTTGCACGCCTTTCGCGGCGAGCCCCGTGACGATGTGAGCATGGTCGAGATCAGCTTGCTGGAGGCGGCGCAGGTGATGCCGTCGGCACCGGTGTATTCCGACAGTGGTCAATCCTGTCCGCTGGACTGGTCGGTAAGTTTCGAGTTTCGCGGGGCGACGCTCAGGCGCTTCAATCCGTTGCCGTATCTGCTGCAATTGTTGCTGGAAGTACACGGCTTGCGCACTCAGGGTGGGGCGATCTACAGCGTGCTCGCCGAGTTGTACTCCAATGCGCTGGAGCACGGCGTGCTGGGTCTCGATTCCAGCCTCAAGCGCGATGCGGCTGGGTTCGCCCACTACTATGAAATGCGCAACGAGCGGCTAGAAGCCTTGCAGGACGGTTATGTGCGCGTGCATCTGCAGGTGAAGCCGCAAGGTGCCGGTGGTTGTCTGGTGATCCGCGTCGAGGACAGCGGCAAGGGTTTTGACGTGGCGCGGGTAATGGAGCGACCGCTGGACGGTGTCCGTCTGTCAGGGCGCGGGGTCAGTCTGATCCGGCAGTTGGCGCATAACGCCAGTTGGTCGGACGAAGGTCGCAGTGCTTGCGTGGAGTTTTTCTGGGAGGGTTGAGGCATAATTCGCGGATTCTTGATCAAGGAGTGAACAAGTGACTGACACACATATTGATCGCCAGGCGCTGAGCGTACTGCGCGAAGTCATGGAGGAGGGTTATCCGGAGCTTCTGGATACCTTTCTGACCGATTCCGAAAGTCGCTTGGCTGAGCTGCAGAAGACGGCGGATGCCAAGGCTTTGTCTGAAGTTGCCCACAGTTTCAAGGGCAGCGCCAGCAACATGGGGGCTGTCCGGTTGGCGGCGCTCTGCCAGGAGCTGGAATCGGAAGCCAAAAATAAAAGCCCCGCGGAAATCGTCAAAATGGTGGCCGACATCAGTCGCGAATTCGCGAAAGTCCGTCCTGACTACGAAGACGAACGCCAGCACGCCCTGACCCATTGAATCCTGCCGTCCCGCGCGTTTAGCAACCGCCCGGCCAAACTGGCCCCCCACATGGAATATTACAGTGTGTTTT
>NZ_JASCPO010000425.1:0-2586 GCF_029960145.1 Pseudomonas sp. PS01299
GCGCTGTATCAGTAGACACATCTGTGACTGACACACCGCTTTCGCGAGCAAGCCCGCTCCCACAGGGGATCTGAGTGGATTCAGGATTTGAAGCAGCTTGAACTGAGTTTTTCCAGCACCCGATCGGCCTTGGCTTCAGCCTTGATCAGGCCCGCCTGCCAGGTCGCGACGCAGGCTTGCAGATCGCTTTCCAGTTCGGCCCGCGCCAGCCACTGCCAGCAATCGTGCCAGTCACCCAGCGCGCCCTGCGCCGACTTCAGCCGCTCCAGCGCCGGCTCAGGCAGGCGATCCAGTTCCGGATAGGCTTCGATGCCATACCGCACGCGCTTGATCAGCAAGCGCAGACGATGGCGGTCGTGGGCCGGATCGTGCAGCGCCTCGTCGAGTTTCTTCCATTGTTTGTGCAGGCGTTTTTCGATGCGTTTGCCCAGGCCCTTGAGCAGGCCCTGACGCTCGGAGGCACGCAGGAAACGCGGGAACGCATCGAGGATGATCAGCAGCGAAGCCACTTCGGCGCTCGCTGCCAATGCTGGATAGGCTTCGTCCATTTGCGCCATGCGCCGCTGCGCCGCTTGCGGCTGATCATGCTTGAGCAGGTACGCCGCCAGTACCTCGCGATCGCGCCACGGGGTGGTCAACTGACCGACCGCCGAGGCGGCACCTTCCAGTTGCTCGACTCCGGGCAAACCACGCAAGGGTCGCAACAGGCTGCGCAAGCGCCGCACCGTGGTGCGCAAATCATGTAGCGCCTCGGGGTCGGTACGCGCAGTCACGCGCGCCTGACAGGCCAGCAAACGCACTTCCAGACTCAGGACATGAGCCACCAACCGGTCAACCAACGCAGACATCACTTGCTCCTGATTCACATGGCTTGAAGGATGAGTCTGCCGTGGTCGGCCAGCCGCATCCTTGCGTCAAGTCAGCAGCTTAGCGCCCGGCGCGGGATTCGCGAATATAGAAACGGGCTTTCTCGGCCTTGTTGCTGCAGCCTTCAAAGCCTTCGAATTGCTGCTGAGTCTTGGCCGCCGTCAGCAGCGACAGCGCCTTGGAGTAGCTGACCGTGCCGGCGAAACCTTCGGCCTTGGCCAGGTCCAGCTCATGCCACGCCGCATCCAGCTGACTGCCACAGCTGTCACGATAAGCAGTCTTGCCAGCGCAACCGGCCAATGCCAGCGCAATCAACGGCACACAGATCCAGGCTTTCATCACTCACACCTCAAAATAGGTCAACAGTCGTGCAGGTAAGACGTTGCGGCGCGAAAAAAGTGCCTTGGCGCCCGGTGAATCTGCGGTAACGAAAAGATAACCCCGACGGGTCACACAGTATCGGAAAACGACTCTGCTGCCGCCCCGAACGACCCTGGCGATTGTCGCCCGCCCCCGGATGGGTGCATTGTGGAGCCTTGTCGGGAGGAAGTTTGATGAAAAAGCGTGTCGCACTGGTGCTGGGTTCCGGTGGCGCCCGGGGCTATGCCCATATCGGGGTCATTGAGGAAATCGAAAGACGCGGTTACGACATTGCCTGCATTGCCGGTTGTTCGATGGGCGCGGTGGTCGGCGGGATCTATGCCGCAGGCAAACTCGACGAGTACCGCACCTGGATCGAAACCCTCGATTATCTGGACGTGCTGCGGCTGGTAGACGTGAGTTTTCGCCTCGGGGCGATACGTGGCGAAAAGGTCTTCGGGCAGATCCGCAAGATCGTTGGCGAGATCAACATCGAAGACCTGCGCATCCCCTACACCGCGGTCGCTGCCGACCTGACCAACCAACAGGAAATCTGGTTTCAGGAAGGCTGCCTGCATCAGGCGATGCGCGCCTCGGCGGCAATTCCCAGCCTGTTCACCCCAGTGATGCAAGGCAACCGGATGCTGGTGGACGGCGGCATTCTCAACCCGTTGCCGATCGTACCGGTGGTCTCCAGCCACTGTGATCTGATCATCGCGGTCAACCTCAACGCGACCAACCAGCGCCACTACAAATTGCCGGTGATCCAGCGCCCGCCCGCGTTTCGTTCGCGCTTCGACAGTTTGCTCAGTTCGCTGGGTTCGAAGATGCCGTTCCGCCGCAAACAGGCCGAGCAATTGCTGTTGCTTGAGCAGGAAGCCCTGCGCGCGGAGGCGGCGGACATCAACCCATGGCTGGAAGGCAGCGAACCGGAAAGTCAGCAACCGGCAGCGGCACCCGAGCGCGAAGGCGCGCCGAAGTCCGCCACCGGCTCGTTCATCATCGACAACGTCGGGCCGGCGTCACTGTTGGACCTGATCAACCAGAGTTTCGAGGTGATGCAGACCTCGTTGGCGCAATACAAGATCGCCGGCTATCCGCCGGACATCCTGATCAACGTGCCGAAGCGCGTGTGCCGGTTTTTCGAGTTCTACAAGGCGCCGGAACTGATCGCGCTGGGGCGGGAGATTGCGCGGGATACGCTGGATCGGTATGAGAGTGAGCAGAGTAGAGAGCCCTGAAGTTCTCGGCTGGCTGTCAGGGCCTCTTCGCGAGCAAGCCCGCTCCCACAGTGGCCGGGTGTGAAACACAAAATTTCAATCACACCGAAGAACCCTGTGGGAGCGGGCTTGCTCGCGA
>NZ_JASCPO010000426.1:0-2581 GCF_029960145.1 Pseudomonas sp. PS01299
AAGATGGTTATCTTGTACTGAATACATAGGTGCAAGAGGCGAACCAGGGGAACTGAAACATCTAAGTACCCTGAGGAAAAGAAATCAACCGAGATTCCCTTAGTAGTGGCGAGCGAACGGGGACTAGCCCTTAAGTGGCTTTGAGATTAGCGGAACGCTCTGGAAAGTGCGGCCATAGTGGGTGATAGCCCTGTACGCGAAAATCTCTTAGTCATGAAATCGAGTAGGACGGAGCACGAGAAACTTTGTCTGAATATGGGGGGACCATCCTCCAAGGCTAAATACTACTGACTGACCGATAGTGAACTAGTACCGTGAGGGAAAGGCGAAAAGAACCCCGGAGAGGGGAGTGAAATAGATCCTGAAACCGTATGCGTACAAGCAGTGGGAGCCCACTTTGTTGGGTGACTGCGTACCTTTTGTATAATGGGTCAGCGACTTATTTTCAGTGGCGAGCTTAACCGAATAGGGGAGGCGTAGCGAAAGCGAGTCTTAATAGGGCGTCTAGTCGCTGGGAATAGACCCGAAACCGGGCGATCTATCCATGGGCAGGTTGAAGGTTAGGTAACACTGACTGGAGGACCGAACCGACTACCGTTGAAAAGTTAGCGGATGACCTGTGGATCGGAGTGAAAGGCTAATCAAGCTCGGAGATAGCTGGTTCTCCTCGAAAGCTATTTAGGTAGCGCCTCATGTATCACTGTAGGGGGTAGAGCACTGTTTCGGCTAGGGGGTCATCCCGACTTACCAAACCGATGCAAACTCCGAATACCTACAAGTGCCGAGCATGGGAGACACACGGCGGGTGCTAACGTCCGTCGTGAAAAGGGAAACAACCCAGACCGTCAGCTAAGGTCCCAAAGTTATGGTTAAGTGGGAAACGATGTGGGAAGGCTTAGACAGCTAGGAGGTTGGCTTAGAAGCAGCCACCCTTTAAAGAAAGCGTAATAGCTCACTAGTCGAGTCGGCCTGCGCGGAAGATGTAACGGGGCTCAAACCATACACCGAAGCTACGGGTATCACGCAAGTGATGCGGTAGAGGAGCGTTCTGTAAGCCTGTGAAGGTGAGTTGAGAAGCTTGCTGGAGGTATCAGAAGTGCGAATGCTGACATGAGTAACGACAATGGGTGTGAAAAACACCCACGCCGAAAGACCAAGGTTTCCTGCGCAACGTTAATCGACGCAGGGTTAGTCGGTCCCTAAGGCGAGGCTGAAAAGCGTAGTCGATGGAAAACAGGTTAATATTCCTGTACTTCTGGTTATTGCGATGGAGGGACGGAGAAGGCTAGGCCAGCTTGGCGTTGGTTGTCCAAGTTTAAGGTGGTAGGCTGAGATCTTAGGTAAATCCGGGATCTTAAGGCCGAGAGCTGATGACGAGTTACCTTTTAGGTGACGAAGTGGTTGATGCCATGCTTCCAAGAAAAGCTTCTAAGCTTCAGATAACCAGGAACCGTACCCCAAACCGACACAGGTGGTTGGGTAGAGAATACCAAGGCGCTTGAGAGAACTCGGGTGAAGGAACTAGGCAAAATGGCACCGTAACTTCGGGAGAAGGTGCGCCGGTGAGGGTGAAGGACTTGCTCCGTAAGCTCATGCCGGTCGAAGATACCAGGCCGCTGCGACTGTTTATTAAAAACACAGCACTCTGCAAACACGAAAGTGGACGTATAGGGTGTGACGCCTGCCCGGTGCCGGAAGGTTAATTGATGGGGTTAGCTAACGCGAAGCTCTTGATCGAAGCCCCGGTAAACGGCGGCCGTAACTATAACGGTCCTAAGGTAGCGAAATTCCTTGTCGGGTAAGTTCCGACCTGCACGAATGGCGTAACGATGGCGGCGCTGTCTCCACCCGAGACTCAGTGAAATTGAAATCGCTGTGAAGATGCAGTGTATCCGCGGCTAGACGGAAAGACCCCGTGAACCTTTACTATAGCTTTGCACTGGACTTTGAATTTGCTTGTGTAGGATAGGTGGGAGGCTTTGAAGCGTGGACGCCAGTTCGCGTGGAGCCATCCTTGAAATACCACCCTGGCAACTTTGAGGTTCTAACTCAGGTCCGTTATCCGGATCGAGGACAGTGTATGGTGGGTAGTTTGACTGGGGCGGTCTCCTCCTAAAGAGTAACGGAGGAGTACGAAGGTGCGCTCAGACCGGTCGGAAATCGGTCGTAGAGTATAAAGGCAAAAGCGCGCTTGACTGCGAGACAGACACGTCGAGCAGGTACGAAAGTAGGTCTTAGTGATCCGGTGGTTCTGTATGGAAGGGCCATCGCTCAACGGATAAAAGGTACTCCGGGGATAACAGGCTGATACCGCCCAAGAGTTCATATCGACGGCGGTGTTTGGCACCTCGATGTCGGCTCATCACATCCTGGGGCTGAAGCCGGTCCCAAGGGTATGGCTGTTCGCCATTTAAAGTGGTACGCGAGCTGGGTTTAGAACGTCGTGAGACAGTTCGGTCCCTATCTGCCGTGGACGTTTGAGATTTGAGAGGGGCTGCTCCTAGTACGAGAGGACCGGAGTGGACGAACCTCTGGTGTTCCGGTTGTCACGCCAGTGGCATTGCCGGGTAGCTATGTTCGG
>NZ_JASCPO010000427.1:0-2569 GCF_029960145.1 Pseudomonas sp. PS01299
GCGGTGTGTCATTCAACATCAATGCTGATTGACACCCCGCGATCGCGAGCAGGCTCACTCCTACAAGGGATTTTTTGCCCACAGGATCCGGGGAACCAAAACCTGTGGGCCGCACTATCAAATCACCCGCGGTGACGACCGCGGAAGTAGTTGATCAGGCCCTGGGTGGAGGCATCGTCAGCAACGGTTTCATCGCTGCCGACCAGACGGTTGTAAACGCCTTTGCCCAGTTCCTTGCCCAGTTCCACGCCCCACTGGTCGAAGGCGTTGATGCCCCAGACCACGCTCTGCACGAACACTTTGTGCTCATACATGGCGACCAGCGCGCCGAGACGACGCGGGCTGATACGCTCGACCACAATGGTATTGCTCGGGCGGTTGCCCGGGATCACCTTGTGCGGTGCGAGTTTGTGCACCTGCTCTTCGCTCATGCCTTTTTCGCGCAGTTCGGCTTCGGCTTCCGGCAGGGTCTTGCCGAGCATCAGCGCCTGGCTCTGCGACAGGCAGTTGGCGTACAGCCACTGATGGTGATCGGAGACCGGGTTGAAGCTGACGATCGGCACGATGAAATCGGCCGGGATCAGTTGGGTGCCCTGGTGCAGCAACTGGTGATACGCGTGTTGACCGTTGCAGCCGACGCCACCCCAGATCACCGGGCCGGTATCGGTCGACACCGAGGTGCCGTCCTGACGCACGCTCTTGCCGTTGGATTCCATGTCCAGCTGTTGCAAGTGCTTGGTGATGTTACGCAGGTAGTGGTCATACGGCAGGATCGCGTGGCTTTGCGCGCCCCAGAAGTTGCCGTACCAGACGCCGAGCAGGGCCAGCAGCACCGGCATGTTCTGTTCGAACGGTGCGCTCTGGAAATGCTGGTCCATGGTGTAGGCACCGGACAGCAGTTCCTTGAAGTTGGACATGCCGATGGCCAGGGCAATCGGCAGACCGATGGCCGACCACAGCGAGTAACGACCGCCTACCCAGTCCCACATCGGGAAGATGTTTTCTTCACGGATGCCGAACGCAACGGCCGCAGCGTTGTTGCTCGATACCGCGATGAAGTGACGATACAGCTCGGCTTCCGAACCACCCTGAGCCAGATACCAGGCGCGGGCGGCCTGAGCGTTCTTCAGGGTTTCGAGGGTGTTGAAGGATTTCGACGAAACGATGAACAGGGTGGTTTCGGCGCGCAACTTTTGCGTCAGTTCGTGGAACTCACTGCCGTCGATGTTCGCCAGATAGTGGCAACGCACGCCTTTCTGCGCGTAGGACAGCAGCGCTTCGGAGACCAGCTCCGGGCCGAGGAACGAACCACCGATGCCGATGTTGACCACGTCAGTGATCGGCTTCTCGGTGTAACCACGCCACAGGCCGTCGTGGATGCGGCCGACCAGATCCGTGATCTGGTTCAGCACCTTGTGCACTTCCGGCATCACGTTGACGCCGTTGACCGACAGCTTGTCGCCCACCGGGCGGCGCAGGGCGGTGTGCAGCGCCGGGCGGCCTTCGGAGGCGTTGACGATTTCGCCGTCGAACAGCGCTTTGATCGCGCCTTTCAGATCGACTTCATTGGCCAGACCCACCAGCAGGTTGCGGGTTTCGGCGTTGATCAGGTTCTTCGAATAATCGAGAAACAGTCCGCAGCTGCTGAGCGTGAATTGATTGAAGCGCTGCGGATCGGCGTTGAAGGCTTCGCGCATGCTGAAATCCTGCATGGCTTGGCGGTGATCTTTCAACGCTTGCCAGGCAGGCAGAGCGGTAACGTCATGAGGAGTGCGGTAGTACGCCATCGCTGCGGTTTTCCTTTTTACTTGAACGGCCTTTTGAACACAGAACAGACCGATACGCCATGTTTGGGCGAGGGTCAAATGCGTCGACACGATTTTTCAACGCAGGGCGAATACAGTAAACCTCGCGCTGCGATCTGTCTTGACTTCTTCTGACCTGTTCCCTGTACTTTTTTAACATCAATACCGGGAACGGGCCGACCAACGGAAGGGGAGTGGCGCGTCGAAGCGGCTCAGGCCACCTGAACCGGAATGGCGTTGCTGGTGTGGCTGAGCTCGTTGCCCGGGGCCATGTACAGCATGCGCGGCTTGAAATTCAGCAGTTCCGCTTCGCTGTAATGGGCGTAGGCGCAAATGATCACGCGGTCGCCGACCTTGGCTTTATGCGCGGCTGCGCCATTGACCGAAATCATCCGCGAACCCTCTTCGCCACGAATCGCGTAGGTGGTGAAGCGCTCGCCATTGTCGACGTTATAGATCTGGATCTGCTCGTACTCACGGATGCCGGACAAGTCCAGCCACTCGCCATCAATGGCGCAGGAACCTTCGTAATCGAGTACCGCATGAGTGACTTCGGCGCGGTGCAGCTTGGCCTTGAGCATGATGGCGTGCATGAGGGATTTCCCGGGTTGGAAGCAAACGGCGGGCAGTGTGCCCGAAGGCTTTGGGGGCGGCAATATGGTCTGTGTGGACACCAGAAACCAATGTGGGAGCGGGCTTGCTCGCGAATGCGGTGTGTCAGTCAACCTATCTGCTGAATGATGCACCGCATTCGCGAGCAAGCC
>NZ_JASCPO010000428.1:0-2557 GCF_029960145.1 Pseudomonas sp. PS01299
GGGCTTGCTCGCGAAAGCGGTGGGTCAGGCAATATCCATGTTGACCGTGCCGCCGTCTTCGCGAGCAAGCCCGCTCCCACAGAGGAATTGAGTCAGGCCGAGCATTCTTCCTTATTAATAAAAACAGCAAGCAGAGGTCACCGGTGGAGCAAGAAGCCTGGCAGGTATTGATAGTCGAGGATGACCAGCGTCTGGCCGAACTCACCCGCGAATACCTGCAAGCCAATGGATTGCGCGTGGAGATCGAAGGCAACGGCGCGCTGGCGGCGGCGCGGATCATCAAGGAGCAGCCGGACCTGGTGATCCTCGACCTGATGCTGCCCGGTGAAGACGGCCTGAGCATTTGCCGCAAGGTGCGCGATCGTTACGACGGGCCGATCCTGATGCTCACCGCGCGCACCGACGATGCTGACCAGATTCAGGGTCTCGACCTCGGCGCTGACGATTACGTGTGCAAACCGGTGCGTCCACGGCTGTTGCTCGCGCGCATTCAGGCCTTGCTGCGACGCAGTGACAGCGCCGAACCGATCGCGGAAAAAAGCCGTCGCCTGCAATTCGGCCCGCTGGTGGTGGACAACGCCTTGCGCGAAGCCTGGCTCAGCGACAGCGGCATCGAACTGACCAGTGCCGAATTCGACCTGCTCTGGCTGTTGGTGTCGAACGCCGGGCGAATCCTCTCTCGCGAAGAAATCTTCACTGCGTTGCGCGGCATCGGCTATGACGGTCAGGACCGCTCGATCGATGTGCGCATCTCGCGCATTCGCCCGAAGATTGGCGATGACCCCGACCATCCGCGCCTGATCAAGACCATCCGCAGCAAAGGCTATCTGTTCGTCCCTGAAGCCTGTGTGGATCTGGCCCTGTGAATTCGATCTTCCTGCGCATCTATGGCGGCATGTGCGCGGCGCTGATTCTGGTGGCGGTGCTTGGTGTGCTGGCGCTGCACCTGCTCAATCAGGTGCGCAGCGAGCAATACCGCGAGCGCCTGGCCCATGGCACGTTCTCGCTGATGGCCGACAACCTGCAACCGATGAATGAGACCGAGCGCCACCGGGCGTTGTTGGTCTGGGAGCGTCTGCTGGGAATTCCGCTGGCACTGAAGAAGTTTTCCGAGACCGGTCTGGACTTGTCTCAGCGCACTCGGGTGCAGCGCGGTCAGGCGTTGGTGGAGCAGACAGGCCCGCATGCGGCGCGGGTCTATCGACTGGTCAGTGATAAAGAACAATTGGTGCTCACCGGCGACGTGCAGCAGATCAGCGAGCAACTGGCGCGCGCGACTATTTATCTGCTGGCCGATGAGCTAGTGCGCTTCCCGGTGAGCGAACAGCCCAAGCGGCTGGCGCAGTTAAAAGAAGAGAAGGGCTTCGGTTTTGATCTGCGGCTGGTCACGGTCAACGAGGCCGACATGGACGAAGACCAGAGCCGCCGAGTGTCCGAGGGCGATACGGTGATGGCGCTGGGCAAGGGCGGGGATTCGATCAGGGTGTTTGCCGGCATGGTCGGTACGCCGTGGGTGCTGGAGATCGGCCCGCTGTATCAGATGAATCCGTATCCGCCGCAATGGCTGGTGTTGATCGCTGCCCTGGGCCTGACCTTGATCGGTCTGATCGTATATCTGCTGGTGCGTCAGCTCGAAAGACGTCTGCGCGGACTCGAAGCCGCGGCCACACGCATCGCCAAGGGCAGCCTGGAAACCCGCGTGCCGGCCCGCGGTGCTGACTCGGTCGGGCGGCTGGCGGCGGCGTTCAACGGCATGGCCGAGCATCTGCAGCAGTTGCTGGCGATCCAGCGCGAGCTGGTGCGTGCGGTGTCCCACGAACTGCGCACGCCGGTGGCGCGCCTGCGTTTCGGGCTGGAGATGATCGGCTCGGCCACCACCCCGCAGGCGCTGGAGAAATACCGCGAGGGCATGGATCACGATATAGAGGACCTCGATAAGCTGGTCGACGAAATGCTCACTTACGCGCGGCTGGAACAGGGTTCGCCAGCGTTGACCTTCCAACGCATCGACCTCGATGCGCTGGTCAATCAGGTGATCGCAGAACTGGCGCCGTTGCGTGCCGAGGTCACGGTGCAGCGCGGGTTGTGCCTGTCAGCGGCGGACAACGATGGCGCCTGGGTCGAAGCCGAGCCGCGCTTCCTGCATCGGGCGTTGCAGAATCTGGTGAGCAACGCGATGCGCCATGCGCGCTCGAATGTCACGGTGAGTTATCAGGTCGGGCAGTTGCGCTGCCGGGTCGATGTCGAGGATGACGGGCCGGGTGTGCCGGAGTCGGCGTGGGAACGGATCTTCACGCCGTTCCTGCGTCTGGATGACAGCCGCACCCGGGCCTCTGGTGGGCACGGGCTGGGGCTGTCGATTGTGCGGCGGATCATTCACTGGCATGACGGTCGGGCGCTGATCAACAAGAGCAAAAGTCTGGGTGGGGCTTGTTTCAGTCTGAGTTGGCCAAGGAATCAGGAGCGCCGCTGAGTTTTGCGTTAGCAGAAATGGCGCCTTCGCGAGCAAGCCCGCTCCCACCCTTGAAATGCATTCCCCTGTGGGAGCGGGCTTGCT
>NZ_JASCPO010000429.1:0-2547 GCF_029960145.1 Pseudomonas sp. PS01299
GCGCAGCAGTCGTAAACCCGCGGTGTCGGGCCGCTTCGCAACCCGGCGAGAGCAAGCTCCCTCGCCACAAAGGCAATCCTCAACCTGCTGCAAAAACGCAAACTCCCCCTGCACATATCCCGGTTGTACACGGCAAATTTGCACTGTTACGATCCGTCAACGCTCGCGCGCGAGCTTCTCGAATAAAGACAATAAAAGCAGGGAGTTAGTGATGACTGCTCAGGCTTCATCCCCGCGGACGCCGTCCATGGATGCCACGCCAGACGAAGTGCTGGCCGAGGTTCGCAATCACATCGGTCACCTGACCCTCAACCGCCCCGCCGGTCTCAACGCCATCACCCTCGACATGGTTCGTCAGTTGCAGCAGCAACTCGATGCCTGGGCGACTGACGCCAGCGTGCACGCCGTGGTGCTGCGCGGTGCCGGTGAGAAGGCGTTCTGTGCCGGTGGCGATATCCGTTCGCTGTACGACAGCTTCAAAAGCGGCGACACGCTGCACGAAGATTTCTTCGTCGAGGAATACGCCCTCGACCTGACGCTTCATCATTACCGCAAACCGGTGCTGGCCTTGATGGACGGTTTCGTCCTCGGCGGCGGCATGGGCCTGGTGCAAGGTGCCGATCTGCGGGTGGTCACCGAAAAGAGTCGTCTGGCGATGCCGGAAGTGGCGATCGGGTATTTCCCCGATGTCGGCGGCAGCTATTTCCTCTCACGGATTCCCGGTGAACTGGGGATCTATCTGGGCGTCAGCGGCGTGCAGATTCGCGCGGCCGATGCGTTGTACTGCGGGCTGGCCGACTGGTTTGTCGACAGCAGCAAATTGTCGAGCCTCGACGAACAACTCGATCACCTGGAATGGCGCGACACGCCGCTCAAGGATCTGCAGGGCCTGCTGGCGAAAAACGGCGTGCAAACCCTCGCCGATGCGCCGCTGGAGAAACTGCGCCCGGCCATCGACCACTTCTTCGCCCTGCCGGACGTGCCGAGCATTGTCGAGCAACTGCGCGCAGTCACCGTCGCCGACAGCCACGAGTGGGCGACGAGCACCGCTGACCTGCTGGAGACCCGCTCGCCACTGGCGATGGCCGTGACCCTGGAGATGCTCCGGCGCGGTCGGCACCTGAGCCTGGAACACTGTTTCGCCCTCGAACTGCATCTGGATCGCCAGTGGTTCGCACGCGGCGACCTGATCGAGGGCGTGCGCGCCCTGCTGATCGACAAAGACAAGACACCACGCTGGAACCCGCCGACCCTTGCTGCGCTGGACGCCGGGCATGTCGCGAGTTTCTTTCACGGTTTTACTGAGAGCGGGAGCTGAGCCATGCACGATCTCGAACTGACTGAAGAACAAGTGATGATCCGCGACATGGCCCGAGACTTCGCCCGTGGCGAAATCGCGCCGCATGCGCAAGCCTGGGAAAAGGCCGGCTGGATCGACGACACACTGGTGGCGAAGATGGGCGAACTCGGTTTGCTCGGCATGGTGGTGCCCGAGGAATGGGGCGGCACTTACGTCGATTACGTGGCCTATGCGCTGGCGGTGGAAGAGATTTCTGCCAGCGACGGCGCCACCGGTGCGTTCATGAGCATCCACAATTCGGTGGGCTGCGGCCCGGTCATGAACTACGGCAGCGAAACGCAGAAACAGACCTGGCTGGCGGATCTCGCCAGTGGCCAGACGATTGGCTGCTTCTGCCTCACTGAACCGCAGGCCGGCTCCGAAGCGCACAACCTGCGCACCCGCGCCGAACTGCGCGACGGCCAGTGGGTGATCAACGGCGCCAAGCAATTCGTCAGCAATGGCAAACGGGCGAAACTGGCAATCGTGTTTGCGGTGACGGATCCGGATCTGGGCAAGAAAGGCATTTCCGCGTTCCTCGTACCGACCGATACCCCGGGTTTCATCGTCGATCGCACCGAACACAAAATGGGCATCCGCGCCTCCGACACCTGCGCGGTGACCCTGAACAACTGCAGCATTCCCGAGGCCAATCTGCTCGGCGAGCGCGGCAAGGGTCTGGCGATTGCCCTGTCCAACCTCGAAGGCGGCCGCATCGGCATCGCCGCGCAAGCCTTGGGCATCGCCCGGGCCGCGTTTGAAGCGGCGCTGGTGTATTCCCGCGATCGCATCCAGTTCGGCAAGCCGATCAACGAACACCAGAGCATCGCCAACCTGCTGGCCGACATGCACATGCAAATCAACGCGGCGCGACTGATGATCCTGCATGCGGCGCGCCTGCGCACGGCGGGCAAACCGTGCCTGTCGGAGGCCTCACAGGCCAAACTGTTCGCCTCGGAAATGGCCGAAAAGGTCTGCTCCTCGGCGATTCAGATTCATGGCGGGTATGGGTATCTGGAGGACTATCCGGTCGAGAAGTACTACCGCGATGCGCGGATTACCCAGATCTACGAGGGGTCGAGCGAGATTCAGCGGATGGTAATTGCGCGGGAGCTGAAGAACTACCAGTTGTAACGCCAAAAGCTTCGCGAGCAAGCCCGCTCCCACATTGGATCTGCGTCGTACACAAATCCCATGTGGGAGCGGGC
>NZ_JASCPO010000042.1:0-37605 GCF_029960145.1 Pseudomonas sp. PS01299
CATCCCGAACTCAGAAGTGAAACGATGCATCGCCGATGGTAGTGTGGGGTTTCCCCATGTGAGAGTAGGTCATCGTCAAGATTAAATTCCGAAACCCCAATTGCGAAAGCAGTTGGGGTTTTGTTTTGCCCGCAGGAAAGTTCCTACAGCATGCGGTAGGCCCTTCCGGCTGTCACAGCCTGCCGACAGTGCTAAGGTTCTGCCTTGGCTTTTGTACTTTTCCAAGGAAGCTTTTATGCCGGACGCCTCGTCCCTCAACGCTGCATTCATGGTGGTTCAGAGCAATAGCCTGGACGAGCTGCGCAGCCTGGTGGTCAGCATCATGCGGCGCTACCCATTGGCTCCCTTGGAGAACGAAATCGCTCTGGTCCAAAGCAACGGTATCGCCCAATGGCTCAAGCTGGCATTGGCAGAAGATCCTGAAGAGGACGATCTCGGTGGTTGCGGAATAGCCGCTGCCATCGATGTGCAGCTTCCAGGCAGTTTCATGTGGCAGCTCTACCGTATGGTGTTGGGCCGAGACGAAATCCCCGCCACATCCCTGCTCGACAAAGCTCCCCTGACCTGGCGGCTGATGCGCCTGTTGCCGCAAGTGATTGATCGCCCCCATTTCGAACCGCTACAACGCTTCCTCACCCATGACACCGACTTGCGCAAGCGCTACCAGTTGTCCGAGCGCCTGGCAGACCTGTTTGACCAATATCAGGTGTATCGGGCCGACTGGCTCGAAGATTGGGCCGAGGGCCGGCATCAGTTACGTAATGTTCGAGGCGAGATAAAGCCACTGCCTCCAGTCAGTTGCTGGCAGGCTGAACTGTGGCGTGCTCTTTTGGAAGATGTCGGTGAGCAAGGCATGGCCCAGAGCCGCGCCGGTGTTCATCAACGATTTATCGAGTGCATAAATTCCCTCGAACATGCACCAGCAGGACTACCCTCGCGGGTGATCGTGTTCGGTATATCCTCGTTGCCCGCCCAGGTGCTTGAAGCGTTGGCCGGACTCGCACGTTTCAGTCAGGTGCTGTTATGTGTACACAACCCTTGCCGACACCACTGGGCCGATATCGTCGCCGACAAGGATCTGCTGCGTCATCAATACAAGCGTCAGAGCCGCAAGAACGGCATGCCGGTCGTACTCGATCCTGAAACGTTGCACCAACATGCTCATCCGCTGCTCGCCGCCTGGGGCAAGCAAGGCCGCGACTATATCAACCTGCTCGACAGTTACGATGACCCCAACAGCTATCGCGCGGCGTTTCGTGACGGGCGCATTGATCTGTTCAGCGAAAATCAGCCACATAACATGCTCAACCAACTTCAGGACGACATCCTCGAGTTGCGGCCACTCAATGAAACGCGTGAGCGCTGGCCTGCCGTTGACTTGACGCAGGATGGGTCGATCCGCTTCCACATAGCCCACAGTGCCCAGCGCGAAGTGGAAATCCTTCACGATCAGTTACTCGCACGCTTCAGCGCCAATCCAGATCTGCGCCCACGAGATGTAATTGTGATGGTGCCGGACATCGACAGCTATGCGCCGCATATCCGGGCGGTGTTCGGACAACTGGATCGACATGATCCACGCTTCATTCCATTTACCTTGGCCGACCAGGGCCAGCGGGGCCGCGATCCGTTGCTGATTGCTGTCGAGCACCTGCTGAAGCTGCCCGATAGTCGTTTCCCGGTGAGCGAGATCCTCGATCTGCTCGACGTCCCTGCGTTGCGCGCCCGATTTGGCGTACAAGAGCGTGATTTGCCTACTCTGCATCGCTGGATCGAAGGAGCAGGCGTGCGCTGGGGAATGAACGCCGGGCAACGTGCCGGCCTGGGCTTGCCGGATGAGCTTGAACAGAACAGCTGGCATTTCGGTTTGCGGCGGATGTTGTTGGGGTACGCAGTTGGCAGCTCCAGCGCCTGTGCCGGTATCGAACCCTACGATGAAATCGGTGGTCTGGATGCTGCGTTGATCGGTCCGTTGGTTGCCCTGCTCGATGCATTGGAACTGGCCCATCACGAACTCACTCAAGTCGCTCAGCCCAAGGTGTGGGGCCAGCGCCTGCAAATCCTGATGCAGCTGTTTTTCAAGGCCAGTAACGAGCACGACGATTATCTGCTCACGCAACTTGAGGAGTTGCGCGAAACCTGGCTGCAGACCTGTGAATCCGTTGGATTGGTCGATGAATTGCCGCTGACGGTGGTTCGTGAAGCCTGGCTCGCGGGGCTGGATCAGGGGCGTCTGTCCCAGCGTTTTCTCGCCGGCGCAGTAAACTTTTGCACGCTGATGCCCATGCGGGCGATCCCGTTCAAGCTTGTCTGTTTGCTGGGGATGAACGATGGCGATTATCCCCGGGCGCAACCCCCGCTGGACTTCGACCTCATGGGCAGTGACTACCGGCCAGGGGACCGTTCCCGGCGTGAAGACGATCGCTATCTGTTGCTCGAGGCGCTCCTGTCTGCGCGCGATCAGCTTTACATCAGTTGGGTCGGACGCAGCATTCGCGACAACAGTGAACGGCCTGCTTCAGTGCTGATCGGGCAGTTGCGCGATCACCTCGCCAGTGGCTGGCGGTCGCTCGATGAGCATCAGGATCTGTTGACCTCCATGACCGAGGAGCACCCCCTGCAACCGTTCAGTTCGCGCTATTTCCATGAAGGCGATCAACTATTCAGTTATGCCCGTGAATGGCAGGTCTTGCACCAGGTGCATGCGCCACAACATGAGATGGAGCTACTCGCGCCCCATGTTCAGGAGGAGCCGCTGAGTCTGGCTCTGCTGCAGGATTTCTTGCGTAACCCGGTCCGGCACTTTTTCACGCAGCGCCTCAAAGTGTACTTCGAGGCCGCCGAGGCGCCCCTGGCTGACGAAGAACCGTTCGTGCTGGACGCATTGCAACGCTACACACTGAGCGACAGCCTGCTCGAAGCCGCACTCCGGCAGCCGGACAATATCAATCGGGCACTCGAAGATCAGGCGCGGCGTTTGCAAAACAGCGGATTGCTGCCCATGGCCGGCTTCGGCGAATGCCTGCAACGAGAGTTGATCGAGCCGTTACCTGACTTGCTGCAACGTTACCAACACCTTCTGGCGTTATGGCCGACACCATTGACCAGCGCGCTCCCGGTCAGTCTTGAGTTGCAGGGCGTGCGTGTTGAAGGCTGGCTCGCCGGTTTGCATCAACGCGCTGACGGTGGCGTGTTGTCGGTCACGACCATTCCCAACAGCATCGGCTCGATCAAAAGTCGAAAATGGCATCGGTTGATCAAGCCGTGGGTCAATCACCTGGTGGCCTGCGCCAGCGGACTTATCCTGACCACGGCACTGGTGGCGAGTGACGATACGCTGTTGCTTGAGCCGACGGAGAAGGATCGAGCGGTTCGTTTTCTGGGTGATCTGCTGCTCGCCTGGCAAGCCGGCATGCGCCAGCCGTTGCCGATCGCGGTCAAGACGGCCTTCGCCTGGCTTGCGCAGACTGATCCGCTCAAGGCTGAGGCGGCTGCCAGAAAAGCCTACGAAGGCGACGGCCAGACCAGTGAAGGTGAGCGCCGTGAAAGCCCTGCGCTGTCACGCCAATTCGCTGACTTTGACGCATTGAGTGCCGACGAAACATTCTCCGGCTGGTGCGACGCGTTGTATCGCCCCCTGTTTGAAGTGCCATGGCGCTCGTTGGCCAGCGAAGGGGCACGCGCATGAGTACCAAAACACCGCTGGCTCTGGCCTTCCCGCTGCACGGCAGTCAACTCATCGAAGCCAGTGCCGGTACCGGCAAGACCTTTACCATTTCTGCTCTCTATCTGCGGCTGATCCTTGGCCACGGCGGCGAATCGAGCGGCTTCGGCCGTGAATTGCTGCCCCCGCAGATTCTTGTGGTGACCTTCACCGATGCCGCCACCAAGGAGCTGCGTGAAAGAATCCGTACGCGGCTGGCCGAGGCTGCACGGTTTTTCCGTGAAGAAACCCCGGCGCCGGATGGCTTGATTGCCGAGCTGCGCGAGCAGTTTGACCCGGCACAATGGCCCGGTTGCGCCAATCGCCTGGACATCGCCGCGCAATGGATGGATGAAGCGGCCGTCTCCACCATCCACAGTTGGTGCCAGCGCATGCTGCGCGAACACGCGTTCGACAGCGGCAGCCTGTTTACCCAGTCCCTGGAAACCGATCACAGCGATCTGCTCGGTGAAGTACTGCGCGATTACTGGCGACTGTTCTGTTACCCGATGCAGGGCGACGCGCTGAACTGGGTTCGCGCTAACTGGGGCGGGCCGGCAGCGTTGTTGCCACGAGTGCGCGGCCTGTTTGGCAGTGAGCGCGACAGTGATGACGGCAAGGTCCCCGCAGAGCTGATCGTCGAGTGTCTGCAAGAACGGCGTGCCGCGTTGCTCGAGCTGAAGATGCCGTGGCGTCAGTGGGCCGATGAGCTGCTGGTGATCTGTCACGAAGGCGTTGCGAGCAAAGCCGTCGACGGACGCAAGATGCAGGCGCGCTACTTCGAGCCCTGGTTCGAGAAACTCAAGGCGTGGGCCGAAGACGAGGCTATGGAACAACTGGACATCGGCACCGGTTTCACCCGATTGACCCCTGACGGAATGGCCGAAGCCTGGAAGGGCCAGGCACCGAGTCATCCGGGTCTCGATGCGATGCCGGGGCTCAAGTCGAGCCTCGACGCGCTTCCCACCCCCGATGCCGCCGTATTGCAACATGCGGCGAGATGGGTGGGCGCGCGTTTTGAGGAAGAGAAGCGTCGTCGTGCGGAAATGGGGTTCGACGACATGCTGTTGCGCCTCGATGCGGCGTTGCAATCCGACAGCGGCGAGCGCCTTGCTGCGGTGATCCGCGAGCAGTTTCCGGTTGCTCTGATCGATGAGTTTCAGGACACCGACCCGGTGCAATACCGGATTTTCGAGAGCATCTACCGCATCGAGGATAACAGTCCGGATACCGGTCTGTTCCTGATCGGTGACCCCAAGCAGGCGATCTACGCGTTCCGTGGCGCCGATATCTACACCTACCTGCGTGCGCGTCAGGCCACTGCCGGCCGCCTGCATACGCTGGGCACCAACTTCCGCTCCAGCCATGGCATGGTCAACGCGGTCAATCACGTATTCGAACGCGCCGAGTCCCGCGAGCAGGGACGCGGCGCGTTTTTGTTTCGGGAAAAAACCGGGGAAAACCCGGTGCCGTTCCAGCCTGTTGAGTCTCAGGGGCGCAAAGAGCGGCTGCAGATTGCCGGGCACGATGTCGCGGCACTGAATGTCTGGCACCTGTCGACGGAGCAGCCGCTGTCAGGCGCGGTCTATCGCCAGCAGTTGGCGGCGGCCTGTGCCAGCGAAATCACCGCGTTGCTCAATGGCGGGCAAGCCGGTGCGGCGGGATTTGTCCGCGACGGAGAAGACTTCAGAGGCTTGCGACCCTCTGACATTGCGATTCTGGTACGCGACGGCAAAGAGGCCCAAGCCGTACGCGCAGAACTCGCGGCCCGTGGCGTGCGCAGCGTTTACCTGTCGGACAAGGACTCGGTGTTCGCCGCCCAGGAAGCGCATGACCTGCTCTCCTGGCTCAAGGCCTGCGCGGAGCCGGATGTCGAGCGCTCTCTGAAGGCTGCGCTGGCTTGCATCACCCTCAATCTGCCGTTGGCTGAACTGGAACGTTTGAATCAGGACGAGTTGGTCTGGGAAGCCCGGGTCATGCAGTTTCGTGGCTATCGCGAACTGTGGCGCAAGCAAGGTGTGCTGCCTATGTTGCGACGCCTGCTGCACGACTTTCACCTGCCGCAGACCCTGATCGCACGCAGTGATGGCGAGCGGGTACTGACCAACCTTTTGCACTTGTCGGAACTGATGCAGCAGGCTGCCGCTGAGCTTGATGGCGAGCAAGCGCTGATTCGTCATCTGGCCGAGCTTCTGGCGTTGTCCGGTCAGGCCGGCGAAGAGCAGATATTGCGTCTGGAGAGTGACGAGCAACTGGTCAAGGTCGTGACCATTCACAAGTCCAAAGGGCTTGAGTATCCACTGGTGTTCCTGCCTTTCATCTGCTCGGCAAAACCGGTGGATGGCAGTCGCATGCCGCTGCATTACCACGATGCCTCCGGCAAAGCCCAGGTGACACTGAAGCCGACCGCCGAATTGATCGCCCTGGCGGATGACGAGCGTCTGGCCGAGGACCTGCGTCTGCTCTACGTCGCCCTGACTCGCGCGCAACATGCCTGCTGGCTGGGTGTCACGGACCTCAAACGCGGTAATAACAACGGTTCGGTGCTTCATCTTTCGGCGCTTGGCTATCTCCTGGGTGGCGGCGCAAGGCTGGATGAGTCAACCGGTCTGAGCCGCTGGCTGCAGGATTTGCAGCAGAACTGCACGGCCATCAGTTTGGGGGAGTTGCCTCAAGCCACTCAGGAGATCTACCGGCCCGAGCGTAACGAAGCGATCCTCAGCGCTACATTGGTGCCCAAGCGCAAGGCCAGCGAAAACTGGTGGATTGCCTCCTACAGTGCTTTGCGCATCAGTGACGTATTGAGCGTGGGCAGCGATGAGGCGCCGGACAGTCCACAAGCGCAAAAGCTGTTTGATGATGAGCGTCTCGACCCGGAAGCGCCACGCGAGATCGTGGCCGGTGGCGCCGATATTCATCGTTTTCCCCGCGGTCCGAATCCGGGAACCTTTCTTCATGGTCTGCTCGAATGGGCCGGAGACGAAGGTTTTGCCGTTCCTTTTGAAACGCTCAAGGATGCGATTGGCCGGCGCTGCAACCTGCGCGGCTGGGAAGGCTGGATCACCACTCTGAGTGACTGGCTGCAACACTTGCTCAAGTCGCCGCTACCAGCAGGTGGCGGACAGCCTCCGGTGGTTCTCGAGCAACTGAAACAGTACCGCGTCGAGATGGAGTTCTGGTTCGCCAGCCACAAGGTCGATGTTCTCAAACTCGATGAGTGGGTGCGCCAGTACACCCACAACGGTGTGGCACGAGTGGCCGCCGAGCCAGTACAGCTCAACGGCATGTTCAAAGGCTTCATCGACCTGACTTTCGAACATGAAGGGCGCTACTACGTGGCCGACTACAAATCCAACTGGCTGGGTGTCGACGATGCGGCCTATACCGAGCAAGCCATGGAGCGCTCGATTCTCGACAACCGTTATGACCTGCAATACGTGTTGTATCTGCTGGCGTTGCATCGACAACTGAAGGCGCGGTTGCCTGACTACGATTACGATCGGCATGTCGGTGGTGCCTTGTATGTGTTCCTGCGCGGGACCCGGGCAGACAGTCGCGGGGTGTATTTTGCGCGGCCGCCGCGCGAACTGATCGAGCGCCTGGATCGCCTTTTCCAGGGCAAGCCGGAACCCAAGGCCGAACCCGCATGGGAACAGGGAGTCCTGCTATGAGCCGTACCTTCGCCGATCTGTCATCGGCTATCGACAACCCGTCGAGCCTGGCGCCACTGACCAGTGCCTCGGATCTGCTGATCTTGCTTGATCGCTGGGTCGAGCGAGGCTGGCTTCGTTCGCTGGACAAAGCCTTTATCGGTTTTCTGTACGAACTCGCACCCCAGTCCGATCCACTGGTGTTGCTCGCTGCCGCACTGACCAGCCATCAACTGGGTCACGGACATGTCTGCCTCGACCTGTTCGAAACCCTCAAGGCCCCGGATTTCGCCCTGTCTTTACCTCCTGAAGGCGATGAGCAAAGTGATGTCTTGCTCCTGCCGTCGCAGCTGCTTGAAACGCTGGATGGCGCCCATTGGTGCAAGGTGCTGGCGAGCAGCGCTCTGGTTGCACTGGCTGCGGACAATAGCGAAGCGGCGCATCAGCGACCGTTGGTGCTGTCCGGCAAGCGTCTGTACCTGCGGCGCTACTGGGCCTATGAGCGGCGTATCGATGCGGCGTTACGCACACGTCTGGCCCAAGGCGAAACGCCGCCGGATGACTTGCCCCAGCGTCTCGATGAATTGTTCGGCCCCGCCAGGCCCGGAGCAGTGATCGACTGGCAGAAACTCGCCTGCGCGCTTGCCACTCGGGGAGCCTTCAGCATCATCACGGGCGGCCCGGGAACTGGCAAAACCACCACGGTGGTGCGTCTGCTCGCGCTGCTTCAGGCGCCGGCGGTGGAAGCCGGTCAGCCGTTGCGCATTCGTCTGGCGGCGCCCACGGGCAAGGCTGCTGCGCGGTTGACCGAGTCCATCAGCCAGCAAGTGCAGTCGCTGAAAGTCACCGAAGACGTGCGCGAGAAGATCCCCTGCGACGTGACCACTGTCCATCGTTTGTTGGGCAGCCGGCCCGGCACCCGACACTTCCGCCACCATGCCGGCAACCGCTTGCCGCTAGACGTGCTGGTGGTCGATGAAGCTTCCATGATCGACCTGGAAATGATGGCTAACCTGCTCGATGCGTTGCCGGCGCATGCGCGTCTGGTGTTGCTCGGTGACAAGGATCAACTCGCCTCCGTAGAGGCCGGGGCGGTGCTCGGCGATCTGTGCCGCGATGCCGAGGCAGGCTGGTACAACCCGCAGACCTGGCGGTGGCTGGAGTCGGTCAGTGGTGAGTCATTACAGGACAGTGGCCTGCACGAGGACCACGACGGCTCGCATCCTTTGGCTCAGCAACTGGTGATGTTGCGCCATTCCCGACGCTTCGGTGAAGGCAGCGGCATCGGTCAGCTGGCGCGGCGGGTCAATCAGCAGTTGCCGGAGGAGGCGCGCCAGTTGCTGGCGGCCGGTCACTATGATGACGTGTTTTCCCTGCCGCTCAAGGGCGAACACGATCACACGTTCGAGCGGCTGCTGCTCGACGGTCATGGGGAAGGTCCAAAGGGTTATCGCCACTATCTGAATATCCTGCGCCAACAACGCCCGCCAGCGGAAAGACCGCTGGAGCATCCGGACTGGATCAACTGGGCGCGGGAAGTGCTGCTGGCGTTCGACACCTTCCAGTTGTTGTGTGCTGTGCGCAAGGGGCCTTGGGGCGTTGAAGGGTTGAATCTGCGGATCACCGAAACGCTGGTCAAGGCACGCCTGATCGAGCATGACCAGCAATGGTACGAAGGCCGGCCGGTGCTGATGACGCGCAACGATTACGGTCTGGGTCTGATGAACGGCGATATTGGCATTGCCCTCAAGTTGCCCGAGCGCGAAGGCCCGGACGCCGGCAAACCGGTGCTGCGCGTGGCCTTTCCGCGTAACGACGGGCAGGGCGGTGTGCGTTTCGTACTGCCGAGCCGGCTCAACGATGTGGAAACGGTGTACGCGATGACGGTGCACAAATCCCAGGGCTCCGAGTTCGCCCACACCGCGCTGATCCTGCCGGATGCCTTGAATCCGGTGTTGACCAAGGAATTGATCTATACCGGTATTACCCGGGCCAAACACTGGTTCACTTTGATCGAACCCCGGGCTGGCGTGTTTGAAGAGGCGGTGCAGCGCAAGGTCAAGCGCCTGAGCGGATTGATGCTGGAACTGGAGGAAGGTGGCGAGGTTCGGGAATGAAATAGCCTGATGTTCGGTGCCGATTACTGACCAACTGGTCAGCAGCTGCTGTCTCGCTGGTGTTACTCCGCTGTGCTATCGTTGCGGCATCATTTCGGTACGATCCAAGAGAATCCCTGCATGAAGGTGGCTGTCTGGGCGACAGAGCGCGTGGTTCGCTGCAAGCACGCATTGCTTGTCGGTCTGCTCTGTTTGCTGACCGGCGCCGCCATGGCGCAGGCACAGACGCCGGTAGGCATGGCCGAGCAGCGCGCCCAGTCGGTGACGCAGGTTGTGCTGGGCATCCTCAGTTACGCGCGCTGGCCGGTGGAACCCGCACAATTGCGCCTGTGCATCGTCGGCCCCACCGAATACACCGATGACCTGGTCAAAGGCACTACGCAAGCCACCGGTCGTCCGGTCGCTGTGCGCCGACTGCTGGCCGACAACCCGGCGATCGTCAGCGAATGCGATGCGGTGTACATCGGCAAACTCACCGCAGATGAACGCAGTCGGCTGTTCACCTCATTGATCGGCCATCCGGTGCTGAGCATCAGCGAAGGGGGCGATCAGTGCACGGTCGGCAGCCTGTTCTGCCTGCGGGTCGGCGATCAGCAGGTTTCCTTCGAGGTCAATCTCGACTCCGTCGCCCGCAGCGGTGTACGCATCCACCCGAGCGTACTGCAGTTGTCGCGCCGCAAACCGGCGGCACCATGAAGCTGTTTCGTTCCAGGAGCCGCCCGACACTGGGCTCGGTCATCGGCCGCGGCCATTTGATTGTCGCGCTGGTGGCCGTGACGATGGCCAGCGTGTCGCTGACCCTGCTGGGCGTTCTCGCGCTGCGGGTGTACGCCGATCACAACCTGCATCTGATTGCACGTTCGATCAGCTACACCGTGGAAGCGGCGGTGGTGTTCAACGATAAGGACGCCGCCACCGAAGCGCTGGCCTTGATCGCGTCCACCGAAGAGGTGGCGGATGCCCAGGTGTTCGACACACAGGGGCAGTTGCTGGCGCGTTGGCAGCGGCCCGAAAACGGTCTGTTTTCCCAACTGGAAATGCAGGCTGCCCGGACCATTCTGGAAAAGCCGATCAGCCTGCCGATCATGCATCAGGACCGTGAAATCGGGCGTATTCTGCTGGTCGGTCACGGCGGTAGCCTGATGCGCTTCTTGCTCAGCGGTCTGGCGGGGATCATTCTCTGCACCGCAATCAGTGCCTGGGTCGCGCTGTATCTGGCGCGCCGACAGCTGCGCAGCATTACCGGCCCGCTTCGCAGCCTCGCGGCGGTGGCCCACGCTGCCCGCAGCGAGCGAGCACTGGATCGCCGGGTACCGCCGGCGCAGATCGCCGAGCTCGACAACCTCGGCAACGACTTCAATGCCCTGCTCGATGAACTCGAATCCTGGCAGACCCATCTGCAAAGCGAGAACGAAACCCTCGCCCATCAGGCCAGCCACGACAGCCTCACCGGTTTGCCCAACCGGGCGTTTTTCGAGGGGCGATTGATTCGCGCCTTGCGCAACGCCGGCAAGCTCAATGAGCGGGTGGCGGTGCTGTTTCTCGACAGCGACCGCTTCAAAGGCATCAATGACAACTTCGGTCACGCCGCTGGCGACGCGGTGCTGGTGGCGGTCGCCAATCGGATCCGCGCGCAACTGCGTGAAGAGGATCTGGTGGCGCGGCTCGGCGGCGACGAGTTCGCCGTACTGCTCGCGCCGCTGCACAAGATCGAGGACGCCGAGCGCATTGCTGACAAGATTCTCGCCAGCATGGACATGCCCATCGCGCTGCCGGGGGATACCAGTGTGGTGACGTCGCTCAGTATCGGCATTGCGGTTTTCCCCGATCATGGCGCCACGCCAGGTGCCTTGCTCAACGCCGCCGACGCGGCGATGTATCAGGCCAAGCGCCTGTCGCGTGGCGCTCAATTCACTGCCGGGTCGGAGAGCCCGGTCGTCAATCTGCAAACCAGGAGCTGATTCCGTGTTCACATTTCCCGCTCGACTGTTTTCCGCCTTGCTGATGATCGCCGTACTGGCGCTGACCGGGTGCCAGACCGCACCGCAGAAAGGCCTGACCCCGGCGCAGATCGCCGTCCTCAAACAACAAGGCTTCGAAGCGACCGACGAGGGCTGGGAGTTTGGCCTGTCCGGCAAAGTGCTGTTTGGCAGCGATATCGAAAGCCTGAACAACCAGAGCACCGAAATCGTCGAACGCATCGGCAAGGCACTGCTCGGCGTCGGTATCGAGCGGGTGCGGGTCGACGGTCATACCGATGCCTCGGGCAAGGAAACCTACAACCAGCAACTGTCGCTGCGTCGGGCCAAAAGCGTGGCCAAAGTGCTGACCACCGTCGGTATGAAGGAAGAGAACATTCAGCTGCGCGGACTGGGCAGCAGCGAGCCGGTGGCGTCCAATGACACTGCCGCCGGACGCACCGAAAATCGCCGGGTGTCGATTGTGGTCAGCGCCGATTAATCGGCAAACCGCATCTCGCGGGTCTGCCCCATCAGCAGACCCTGATTACGCTCGGTCACCTCACGGATGTAATCCCACAACAGGGTGATCCGCTTCAATTTCCTGAGATCCTCCCGGCAGTACATCCAGAACTGCCGGGTGATGTCGATTTCCTCGGGCAGCACCGGCAGCAGGCGCGGATCCTGCGCCGCGAGGAAGCACGGCAGAATCGCCAGTGAACGCCCTTGCTGCGCCGCGACGAACTGCGCGATCACGCTGGTGCTGCGCAGGTTTGCGCTGGCGCCGGGCAGCACGTTCGCCAGGTAAAGCAGCTCCGAGCTGAACGCCAGGTCATCCACATAACTGATGAATTGATGCTTGCCCAAATCGGCCGGGCGGCGGATCGGTGGGTGCTGGTCGAGGTAGTCCTGGGTTGCGTACAGCTGCAAGCGGTAGTCGCAGAGTTTGCAGCACACGTACGGGCCGTGTTCCGGGCGCTCCAGCGCAATGACGATATCGGCTTCGCGTTTGGACAGACTGATGAAGTGCGGCAGCGGCAGGATGTCCACCGAGATCGCCGGGTAGGCGTCGACGAAGTGGCTCAGCTGCGGGGTGATGAAAAAACTGCCGAAACCTTCGGTGCAGCCCATGCGTACATGCCCGGAAAGTGCCACACCAGAGCCCGAGACCTGCTCGCAAGCCATGTGCAACGTGCTTTCAATCGACTCGGCATAGCCCAGCAAACGCTGGCCTTCAGTGGTCAGGACAAAACCGCTGGTGCGCGATTTTTCGAACAGCAACGTACCCAATGCCGCTTCCAGCGAACTGATGCGCCGCGACACGGTGGTGTAGTCGACGGCGAGCCGTTTGGCCGCGGTGCTGGCCTTGCGGGTACGGGCGACTTCGAGGAAAAACTTCAGGTCGTCCCAGTTCAGCGACCCCAGGGAGGTGATGTTTTTTTGCATGATGGACGGGCTTATATGTGCGTTCTTATTAGAAGTTTGCACATCTATACTCCAAAAACAGTCCGACAACCAATTCGTGACACACGCCTCATCTCAAGGCGAACCCTTTCGCCTTGGCTCCTACGATAAAAACAAGTTTCGGAGACCAGCATGAACGCATCGCTTACGCCCAACGAAACCACGGTCCAGAAGGTCAAGCTGCTGATCGATGGCGAGTGGGTCGAATCGCAGACCACCGAATGGCACGACATCGTCAACCCGGCGACCCAGCAAGTGCTGGCCAAGGTTCCGTTCGCCACTGCCGCTGAAGTCGACGCCGCCATCAGTGCCGCGCACCGCGCGTTCCAGACCTGGAAACTGACCCCGATCGGCGCGCGCATGCGCATCATGCTCAAGCTGCAGGCACTGATCCGCGAGCACTCCAAGCGCATCGCCGTAGTGCTGAGCGCCGAGCAGGGCAAGACTATTGCCGACGCCGAGGGCGATATTTTCCGTGGCCTGGAAGTGGTCGAGCACGCCTGCTCCATCGGCACCCTGCAAATGGGCGAGTTCGCCGAAAACGTGGCGGGTGGCGTCGATACCTACACCCTGCGTCAGCCGATCGGCGTGTGCGCCGGCATCACCCCGTTCAATTTCCCGGCGATGATTCCGCTGTGGATGTTCCCGATGGCGATCGCCTGCGGCAACACTTTCGTCCTGAAGCCTTCGGAACAGGATCCACTGTCGACCATGCTCCTGGTGGAACTGGCGATCGAGGCCGGCGTTCCGGCCGGCGTGCTCAACGTGGTGCACGGTGGCAAGGACGTCGTCGATGGCCTGTGTACCCACAAGGACATCAAAGCCGTATCGTTCGTTGGTTCGACCGCGGTCGGTACGCACGTTTACGACCTGGCCGGCAAGCACGGCAAACGCGTGCAATCGATGATGGGTGCGAAGAACCATGCCGTCGTGCTGCCGGACGCCAATCGCGAGCAAGCGCTGAATGCCTTGGTCGGCGCCGGTTTCGGTGCGGCAGGGCAACGCTGCATGGCCACCTCGGTGGTGGTGCTGGTTGGTGCGGCGAAACAATGGCTGCCGGATCTGAAAGCGCTGGCGCAGAAACTCAAGGTCAACGCCGGCAGCGAGGCGGGCACCGATGTCGGCCCGGTGATCTCGAAGAAAGCCAAGGCGCGGATTCTCGATCTGATCGAAAGCGGCATCAAGGAAGGCGCCAAGCTTGAACTCGATGGTCGCGACATCAAGGTGCCGGGCTACGAACAAGGCAACTTCGTCGGCCCGACCCTGTTCTCGGGCGTGACCACTGACATGCAGATCTATACCCAGGAAATCTTCGGCCCGGTGCTGGTGGTGCTGGAAGTCGACACCCTCGATCAGGCCATCGCACTGGTCAACGCCAACCCGTTCGGCAACGGTACGGGCCTGTTCACCCAGAGCGGTGCGGCGGCGCGCAAATTCCAGACGGAAATCGACGTCGGCCAGGTCGGCATCAACATCCCGATTCCGGTGCCGGTGCCGTTCTTCAGCTTCACCGGTTCCCGTGGTTCGAAACTCGGCGACCTGGGTCCGTACGGCAAGCAAGTGGTGCAGTTCTACACCCAGACCAAAACGGTCACGGCGCGCTGGTTCGATGACGACAGCGTCAACGACGGCGTGAACACCACCATCAACCTGCGCTGAGGACTGGCCATGAAAATCGCATTTATCGGTCTGGGCAACATGGGCGCGCCGATGGCGCGCAACCTGATCAAGGCCGGCCATTCACTGAATCTGGTCGACCTGAACAAGACGGTGCTGGCGGAGCTTGAGCAACTGGGCGGCACTATCCGCGCCTCGGCCCGTGAGGCCGCCGAAGACGCCGAGCTGGTGATCACCATGCTCCCGGCGGCGGTGCATGTGCGCAGCGTCTGGCTCGGTGAGGACGGTGTGCTCGCCGGTATCGGCAAAGGTGTGCCGGCGGTGGATTGCAGCACCATCGATCCGCAGACCGCCCGCGATGTGGCCGCCGCTGCTGCCAAACAAGGCGTGGCCATGGCTGATGCACCGGTCTCCGGCGGCACTGGCGGCGCGACCGCCGGCACGCTGACCTTCATGGTCGGCGCCACTCCGGAACTGTTCGTCACCCTGCAACCGGTGCTGGCGCAGATGGGCCGCAACATCGTGCATTGCGGCGAAGTCGGCACCGGGCAGATCGCCAAGATCTGTAACAACCTGCTGCTGGCGATCTCGATGGTCGGCGTCAGCGAAGCCATGGCGCTGGGCGATGCACTGGGGATCGACACCTCGGTGCTGGCCGGGATCATCAACAGCTCGACCGGGCGTTGCTGGAGTTCGGAAATGTACAACCCGTGGCCGGGCATCGTCGAAACGGCGCCGGCCTCGCGCGGTTATACCGGTGGGTTTGGTGCCGAACTGATGCTCAAGGATCTGGGGCTGGCGACCGAAGCAGCGCGTCAGGCGCATCAACCGGTGGTGCTCGGCGCGGTGGCGCAGCAGTTGTATCAGGCGATGAGCCAGCGCGGGGAGGGTGGCAAGGACTTCTCGGCGATTATCAACAGCTATCGCAAGCCACAGTAACTTGGACATCAATACTTTTTGTGGCAACGGAGACTTTGTGGTGAGGGGATTTATCCCCGATCGACTGTGTAGCAGTCGCAACCACTGAGCCTGCGTTTCAACTGACACAATGCGGGGGGGCGCTTTGCGCCCATCGGGGATAAATCCCCTCGCCACAAATCTCACAGGCGCCACAACCATGGCGTCAGCCAGAATGCAGTAGGTGTTGCCGGGAAATCACGTCGGGTGGTTTCCCGGCTTTTTTTGCATCAGGCGAAGACGAAATATTTGCGTACGGTCTCGACCACTTCCCAGGTGCCTTTCATCCCCGGTTCAACCACGAAGATGTCGCCGGCTCGCAGGTGGATTGGCGCCATGCCGTCCGGGGTGATGATGCAGTAGCCTTCCTGGAAGTGGCAGTACTCCCACTTCACATAATCGACCCGCCACTTGCCCGGGGTGCAGATCCAGGTGCCCATGATCTTGCTGCCGTCTTCGCTGGTGTAAGCGTTGAGGTTGACGGTGTGCGGGTCACCTTCGAGTTTTTCCCATTTGCAGGCATCGAGTACCGGCAGCGGGTGGGTGTCGCGCAGAACGGTGATGGGGGCGGTCGCGGTCATGAGAACTCCGGGCAGTGGGCGGATGGCAAAGAAACCAACTCGCACCCTATAGCGCCCGGTTGCCGCTCAGTTGTCTGTGCTCGACATCGAGCTGCTCAGAAACGCGCAAACCGTCAAAGGTTTTCCAGCGGGCATTCGACCCGCGCCCGTTCAAGGTCGATTTCGAAACCTTCCAGTTGCGCGTATTGCCGCGTCAGCTCAGCGATGCTGCTGTTGATCTCGCGTTTTTTTGCCTCGATAGCCTGTTGGGCCAGATCCCATGGCATGGCCTCGCCATGATGCGCGGCAAAAATCGTCTGCAATTCCCGGAGCCTGAAGCCCATCTCTTTTGCGCATTTGATGAAGATCAGCAGTTCGATGCTTTGTTGGTCGTAGAGGCGATATTTACCTTGGCGCCGGGGCGTGGGCAGCAAACCGATCGACTCGTAGTGGCGAATGCTTTTGATGGTGGTGCCGGCACGTTGCGCGGCTTGGCCGATGTACATAAAAGTCCTTTTTCAATGTGAAACCGTGCGGCGCATTATCGGCAGACTTAGCGGCGGGCGATAGCGTGCGCCTGTTGCAGCCAGCGCTGGCGCTGCCGGTCGCTGGAGTCAAGCAGCGGGCCGAAGGTCAGCGTGCGCAGGGGGTTGATACCACAGAACTGCAGGGTGGTCTTGCGCACCTGATGCAGTCCCGGCATCCGGTAGATCCAGCGGTAATACCAGAGTGGCGTGTCCATCGTCACCAGCAAATGCGCGGTGCGCCCCTTGAGCAACTGATCGGGAAAGGGTTTGCCTTTTCGGTATTTGAAGGCGAATCCCGGCAGCAACACCCGATCAAAAAAACCTTTGAGCAGCGCCGGAATGCCGCCCCCACCAGATCGGGTAGACCAGCGTCAGATGTTCGGCCCAAAGGATGTCGGATTGCGCGCGGCGTAAGTCGTCTTCCAGCGGTTGAGCCTGTTGATACCCTTGGCGCAACACCGGGTCGAAAGCCATCTCTCCCAAGCGCAACTGACGCACCTGATGTCCGGCATCGAGCGCTGATTGTGCATAGCGCTCGGCGAGTGCGGCGCAGAAACTCGTCGCGCCGGGATGGCCGAGAATCAGCAGAATGCGTTTGCCCATGGTCATGCTCCTTGCCGTTGAACGCCAAGGATGAAGTCTGCCCCTCAGGGGAGAGTCAAGGCTTGCAGCAAGGCTTTGGCATAACCGGGCAGGGCGCCGAAGTCCCGGGCGCAGAGCATCAGCGTGCGGCGCGCCCATGGCTCGTTGAGGGTGATGCTGTTGAATGAGCGCGGCGTCGCGCGTTCAATGGCCGCCAGCGGCACGATGGCGAGGACGGCGCCTCGGGCGACCATGCGCAGCACTCCTTCGAAACCGTCGGCGCGGATCCGCACCTGCATGCGCGAGCCGCTGTGCAGCGCCTGTTCTTCGAGGTAGATCGCCAGCGCGCTGTCGGTGCTCAGGCCGACAAAATCGTGATGCAGGGCGTCGCTGAAGCTGACTTCGGCGGCGTTGGCCAGTGGATGTTCCCGCGGCACGATCAGCACTAACGGATCATCGCGAAAGGGCTGAGTCTGTAAATCGGAGGTGTCCACCGCATCGGAGACGATGCCGATATCGGCTGCGCCCTGGCGCAAGGCGTGGGTGATGCGGGCGCTGGGCAGTTCCTGCAGATCGATGTCGAGGTTGGGATGCTCGCGCAAAAAGTCCGCGAGCACTTCCGGCAGGTATTCGGTGATCGCCGTGGTGTTGCACAACAGTCGCACCTGACCTTTGACGCCCTGGGCGTAGTCGGCCAGATCCTGCTGCATGCGTTCGGCCTGTTGCAGGAGGATGCGCGCGTGGTGGGCCAGTGCCTTGCCAGCGGGCGTCGGGCTCACGCCACGGCGGCCGCGCTGCAGGAACTCGGTGCCAAGCGAGGCTTCCATGGCGCGAATGCGCGCACTGGCGGCGGCGAGCGAAAGATGGCTGCGGGCGGCGCCGGCGGTGATGTTGCCGGTGTCGAGGATGTGCAGGTAGAGGCGCAGGTCGGTGAGGTCGAAGTGCATGGGGCCGCCTGTGGTTTTTGTGGTGTCTGGGCGGGCCTCTTCGCGAGCAAGCCCGCTCCCACAGTGGATCAGTGGTGAATCCAAAACTGTGGGAGCGGGCTTGCTCGCGAAGGGGCCATCAGCCGCAACGCAATTAACAGCCTCTTGTACCGGCAGAGGCAGCCTCAGTATATGGCAGATTTTCAACGCACCCGCCAAAGCGCACAGTAGCGCCATGAACGCATTTGCAGACTTCTATCAAAACCTCGGCTTGGCTCTGTCCCTGCTGGTCATCGCCACTTTCATCATGGCCGGGCTGGTCAAAGGCGTGATCGGCCTCGGTCTGCCCACCGTCGCCATGGGCCTGCTTGGTCTGGCTATGGCGCCGTCACAGGCAGCCGCGTTGCTGATCATTCCGGCGACGTTGACCAACGTCTGGCAACTGGCCTTTGGCGGGCATCTGAAAGGGCTGCTCAAACGCCTGTGGCCGCTGTTGCTGATGATCTTCCTCGGCACCGCCGTCGGCACGTTGTCGATCGGCATGGCAGGCGGGCATTGGGTGGTGCGTGGGCTGGGCGCGGCGTTGCTGCTGTATGCGTTGAGCGGGTTGTTGCTGCCAACGCTGCAGGTCAATCCCCGGCATGAACCGTGGCTGGGTCCGCTGTGCGGGCTGATCACCGGGGTTATCACTTCGGCCACCGGTGTGTTCGTTATTCCGGCGGTGCCGTACCTGCAGGCGCTGGGTTTGAGTCGCGATGAACTGGTGCAGGCGCTGGGCCTGTCGTTCACCGTTTCGACCCTGGCGCTGGCCGGCGGCCTGTTCTGGCGCGGCGCACTGGGCAGTGGCGAATTGAGTGCCTCGCTGTTGGTGCTGATTCCCGCGATGCTGGGCATGTGGTTCGGCCAATGGTTGCGTCAGCGCATCAGCGCTGTGCTGTTCAAGCGGGTGTTCTTTATCGGACTGGGCGCGCTCGGCGCCCATTTGCTGATCAGCGGCTAGCCGACGAGGCGCTGAGCATGTCGATCCGACGGACATCGAAATCACGCTCCAGATACGTCATGCGGTTGTCGAAAAACTCGCGCATGTGCGGCAGATTCGAGTGCACGTCCAGGTGCGCCTGGCTTTCCCAGATCTCGTAGAAGATGAACAGCGTCGGGTCTTCCTTGTCGCGCAGCATGTGGTACTCGATGCAGCCTGGCTCGGCGCGGCTCGGCTCGACATAGGCGCGAAACAGTGCTTCGAAGGCCTCGGCTTTTTCCGGGCGGGTCTTGGCATGCAGGATGAAACCGTGGCGTTCACTCATCAAAACAACTCCTCAAATGCAGATGGCCGGGAATGCTATTGCAACAATCGGCATTCGATTCGTGCTTTTTGATCAAATGTATTTTGCGCCGACGCGGCTTATTCCGCGCGAGGTGGATGGTTAACCTGCCGCCATTCGTTTTCCCATCTTTCTCCAGCCCAATGGCTGCGCGAGGCGTTCCGATGAAAAAAGTGTTGTTGCTCAATGGCGGCAAGAAATTCGCCCACTCCGACGGTCGTTACAACGCCACCCTGCACGAAACCGCGCTGAGCGTGCTGGATCGTGGCGGTCTGGATGTCAAAACCACGTTCATCGACGAGGGTTACGACGTCGCTGAAGAAGTGGCCAAATTCCTCTGGGCCGATGTGATCATTTATCAGATGCCGGGCTGGTGGATGGGCGCGCCGTGGACCGTGAAAAAGTACATCGACGAAGTCTTCACCGAAGGCCACGGCAGCCTCTATGCCAGCGATGGTCGGACCCGTTCCGATGCGTCGCAGAAGTACGGCAGCGGCGGCCTGATTCAGGGCAAGCAATACATGCTGTCGCTGACCTGGAACGCACCGCAGCAGGCGTTCGATGACCCGAGCGATTTCTTTGAAGCCAAAGGTGTGGATGCGGTGTATTTCCCGTTCCACAAGGCCAACGAGTTCTTGGGCATGAGCGGGTTGCCGACGTTCCTCTGTGTGGACGTGATGAAGCGCCCGAACATCGAGAATGATGTGGCGCGGTATGAGCAGCATCTGAAACAGGTGTTTGCTCTCAAGGCGTGAAGTGATTTCATGTGGTTACGGTTGTAACTGTGGTGAGGGTTTTAAATGTGGTGAGGGGATTCATCCCCGATGGGTCGCGCAGCGGCCCCCCGATCTTGATCTCGAAAAGCGGGGCCTGCTGCGCAGTCCATCGGGGATAAATCCCCTCGCCACAGGGGTGTTCTCTCTCCACAATGGATTTTGTGCTGACGATCAATAAGGGACACCCGTGAAAGCCAGATCCGATGAGTTGCAGATTTTCGTCTGCGTGATCGAGTGCGGTTCGATTTCCGCTGCTGCCGAGCAGGTCGGCCAGACCCCTTCGGCGGTCAGCCGCACACTGTCGCGGCTGGAAGCCAAGCTCGACACCACGCTGATCAACCGCACCACGCGGCGCATGGACCTGACCGAGGAGGGCAAGTATTTCTTCGAGCAGGCCAAGCTGATTCTCGACCAGATGGATGCGCTCGAAGAGCGACTGTCCTCACGCCAGCAAACCCCGTCCGGACGCCTGCGGATCAACGCCGCGTCGCCCTTCATGCTGCACGCCATCGTGCCGTACATCGACGAATTCCGTGGCCTGTACCCGGACATCCAGCTCGAACTCAACAGCAATGACCTGATCATTGACCTGCTGGAACAAAGCACCGACGTCGCCATCCGCATCGGCACCCTTGCCGATTCGACCTTGCATGCGCGCTCGCTGGGTTGCAGTCCGCTGCTGATCGTCGCCAGCCCAGCGTATCTGGAGCAGCACGGCGCGCCGCAGCAGGTTGCCGACTTGACTGACCACGCCCTGCTCGGTTTCACCCACAACGAAGGCCTCAATCAGTGGCCGCTGCGTTACGTGCACGGTGACCGCTGGCCGATCACCCCGGCCATCAGCGCTTCCAGCGGCGAGACCGTGCGTCATCTGGCCCTGGAAGGGCAGGGCATTGCCTGCCTCTCGCACTTCATGACCATCGACGACATCCGCGCCGGGCGCCTCAAGGTGCTGCTGGCGGAATTCAACAGCGGTTATCGCCAGCCGATCAACGCGGTGTACTACCGGAACTCGCAACTGGCGCTGCGCATCCAGTGCTTCCTCGACTTCATCCAGAGCAAGCTTGCGGCTTACGCCAGTGCGGATTTCAAGGGTTGATTCGTGATCCCTGCGCAACAGTGATTTGGGCGAGGGCGGGTTTTTCCACCGGGGTTAGCGGTCGATACTCGCAGCATCACTTATTCACGCAGGGAGTTTCTCCATGAACGTATTCATCACCGGCGCTGCCGGATTCATCGGCGGTTCCATCGCCACCGGTCTGGTTCGGGCCGGCCACACCGTCACGGGTCTGGTGCGTAGCGCCGAACAGGCTGATGAGCTGAAAGCTTTGGGCATCACCCCGGTGATCGGCACCCTCGAAGACAGCACATTGCTGGCTGAACAGGCCCGCGCCGCCGATGCGGTGATCAACGCCGCCAGCAGCGACCATCGCGGTGCGGTCGAAGCGTTGCTTGATGCCCTGCGCGGATCGAACAAAGTGTTCCTGCACACCAGCGGTTCGAGCATCGTCGGCGATGCCTCGGGCGGCAAGTCCAGCGACGTCATCTATTACGAAGACAACCTGCCGCAACCCACCGTCGACAAGGCTGCCCGTGTGGCCATCGACAACCTGATCCTCGCCGCCGCGAAGGACGGCGTGAACTCGGCGGTGATCTGCAACACGCTGATCTATGGCCACAGCCTGGGCGTCAATCGCGACAGCGTGCAGTTGCCGCGTCTGCTCAAACAAGCACGCAAAAGCGGCGTGGTGCGCCATGTCGGTACTGGCCAGAACATCTGGTCCAACGTGCACATCGAAGACGTCGTCGCCCTGTACCTGCTGGCGCTGACCAAAAACGTCCCGGGCACCTTCTACTTCGTCGAAAGCGGCGAAGCCTCGTTCATCGACATGACCACCGCCATGGCCGAAGCGCTGAATCTCGGCGAGCCACAAGACTGGCCGCTGCAAGATGCCGAAGCCGAGTGGGGCTACGAAATGGCCAATTACGGCCTCGGCTCCAACAGCCGCGTGCGCGGCAAACACGCCCGAGAACTGCTGGGCTGGGTACCGAAGCGTACGTCGGTGGTGGAGTGGATTCGTAACGAGATGGTGTGAGCCCGCGCTACACCGTGTGAAGCCATTCGCGAGCAAGCTCGCTCCCACAGGTTGATGACCGCATTCTTGCTGAAGGAATGCAATCAAACTGTGGGAGCGGGCTTGCTCGCGAAAGCGGTGGATCAGTCGGCAGAGATCTTGAATGGGCAGCCGCCATCGCTGGCAAGCCAGCTCCCACAAGTTTTTGTGTTTGCCTGAGAAACATGTAAATCCCACCCCGCGATTTTCATTAATCGCGACAAGACATACCCAGCAGCGACACGCCTTACCTCTCCACGAAAATTACTTTCATGCGGTTTGAAAACTCGATCTCGAAATGATTTATGAGTTTCACAACCCATTCGAACGTGACCCTTTCGAGGAGTACCGCATGACGCCTTCCTTCGGCTATTGGCTGCTGATGTATGCCGCCGTCGCCATCATCGCCTTGATCGTGCTGATCGCGCGTTACCGGCTCAATCCGTTCATTGTCATCACCCTGATTTCCATCGGTCTGGCGCTGGTGGCGGGGATGCCGCCGTCGGGCGTGGTGGGGGCGTATGAGGCCGGGGTGGGCAAGACGCTGGGGCATATTGCGCTGGTGGTGGCGCTGGGGACGATGCTCGGCAAGATGATGGCCGAGTCCGGCGGCGCGGAGCAGATGGCCCGCACCTTGATCGAAAAATTCGGCGAGAAGAACGCGCACTGGGCGATGGTTTGCATCGCGTTTCTGGTGGGGCTGCCGCTGTTCTTCGAAGTCGGTTTTGTATTGCTGGTACCAATCGCCTTTACCGTGGCGCGGCGGGTGGGCGTGTCGATTCTGATGGTCGGCTTGCCGATGGTTGCCGGTCTGTCGGTGGTGCATGCGCTGGTGCCGCCGCACCCGGCGGCGATGCTCGCGGTGCAGGCGTATCAGGCCTCGGTCGGGCAGACCTTGCTGTATGCGATTGCCATCGGTATTCCCACCGCAATCATCGCCGGCCCGCTGTACGCCAAATTCATCGTGCCGCGCATTCAGCTGCCGGCGGATAACCCGCTGGAAAAACAATTTCTCGACCGCGAACCGCGCGACAAGCTGCCGGGTTTCGGCATCACCATGGCGACCATTCTGTTGCCGGTGGTGCTGATGCTGATCGGTGGCTGGGCCAACCTGATTTCCACGCCGGGCAGTGGTTTCAACCAGTTCCTGTTGTTCATCGGCAACTCGGTGATTGCGCTGTTGCTGGCGACCTTGCTGAGTTTCTGGACGCTGGGCATCGCCCAGGGTTTCAATCGTGAATCGATCCTCAAATTCACCAACGAGTGCCTGGCACCGACCGCCAGCATCACCTTGCTGGTCGGCGCCGGCGGTGGTCTGAACCGGATTCTGGTGGACGCTGGGGTCACCGATCAGATTGTCGGGCTGGCCCACGAATTTCACCTGTCGCCGCTGATCATGGGCTGGTTGTTCGCGGCGTTGATGCGGGTGGCCACCGGCTCGGCGACCGTGGCCATGACCACCGCATCCGGCGTGGTCGCGCCGGTGGCCATTGGTCTGGGTTATCCACACCCGGAATTGCTGGTGCTGGCGACCGGCGCCGGCTCGGTGATCTTTTCCCACGTCAACGACGGCGGCTTCTGGTTGATCAAGGAATACTTCAACATGACGGTCGCGCAGACGTTCAAGACCTGGACCGTGCTTGAGACCCTGATCTCGCTGGTCGCTTTCGGTCTGACCGTCGGCCTTTCTTATTTGCTGTAACCGGAGCCAGCCGCCATGGACATCCTTTATCAGATCCGCGCCCGTCAGGACTCCTTCAGCGCGGGCGAGGGCCGCATCGCCCGGCTGATGCTCGACGACGTCGGTTTTGCCGCCTCCGCCAGCCTCGAAGAGCTGGCGCAACGGGCCGAGGTCAGCACCGCCACGTTGTCGCGTTTCGCCCGCACGGTGGGCTGCCGCGACCTGCGTGATCTGCGGCTGCAACTGGCTCAGGCCAGCGGCGTCGGCAGCCGTTTTCTCGACCCGGCGGGCACACCTGAACAGTCGGCGTTCTACGGGCAGATTGTCGGCGATATCGAAACCACGCTGCGCCAGCATCTGGCCGGGTTTGACGAATCGCGCTTCGCCGACGCGGTGAAAATGCTCGGCCAGGCGCGGATGATTCACGCGTTCGGCATGGGCGGCTGCTCGACCCTGTGCAGCGATGAATTGCAGGTACGCCTGGTGCGCCTCGGCTACCCGATTGCGGTGTACCACGACGCGGTGATGATGCGCGTCACCGCCGCCAGCCTGAACGCCGAGCAAGTGCTGATCGTCTGCTCGCTGACCGGCATCACCCCGGAGCTTTTGGAAACCGTCGAACTGGCGCGCAACTACGGCGCACGCATTCTGGCCATCACCCGCGCCGACTCGCCGCTGGCCGAATTGGCCGACATCGTCCTGCCGCTGCAAGGCGCGGAAACTTCGTTCATCTACAAACCGACGGCGGCGCGCTACGGCATGCTGCTGGCCATCGATGTGCTTGCGACCGAGCTGGCGCTGGCCAATCCTGAAGACAATCAAGAGCGTCTGCGGCGGATCAAACTCGCCCTCGACGAATACCGTGGCGGCGACGATCACCTGCCGCTGGGAGACTGACATGCTGTACGACACGCTGATCCGCAACGCCACCGTCATCGATGGCAGCAACACCCCCGGCTACCGCGCCGATGTGGCGATTCTCAATGGCTGTATCGAGCGTATCGGCGACCTGCGCGATGCCCACGCCGTTGAAGAAATCGACGCCGCCGGCCGCGTGCTCGCCCCGGGTTTCATCGACGTGCACACCCACGACGACACCGTGGTCATCCGCCAGCCGCAGATGCTGCCCAAGCTCAGCCAGGGCGTGACCACGGTGATTGTCGGCAACTGCGGGATCAGTGCTTCGCCGGTCAGTCTGAAAGGCGATCCGCCGGACCCGATGAACCTGCTCGGCAGCGCAGCGGCGTTCGTCTATCCACGTTTCAGCGATTACCGCGCCGCCGTCGAAGCGGCGAACACCACGTTAAACGTTGCCGCACTGGTCGGTCACACCGCACTGCGCAGCAATCACCTCGACGACCTGTTCCGTACCGCCACTCCAGATGAAATCGCCGCGATGCGCGAGCAATTGCGTGAAAGCCTTGAGTCTGGCGCGCTCGGTTTATCCACAGGCCTGGCCTACGCCAGCGCCTTCAACGCCTCCACCGACGAAGTGAAGCAACTGACCGAAGAACTCACGGCGTTCGGCGCGGTGTACACCACCCATCTGCGCAGTGAATTCGAACCGGTGCTGGAGGCGATGGAGGAAGCGTTCAGCATCGGCCGTCACTCACAATCCCCGGTGATCATTTCCCACCTCAAATGCGCCGGTGTCGGCAACTGGGGGCGTAGTCCGCAGTTGCTCGCATCGCTGGAAGCAGCGGCGAAAACCCAGCACGTGGGCTGCGATTGCTATCCCTACGCGGCGAGTTCTTCGACGCTGGATCTGAAGCAAGTCACCGACGCCCACCGCATCACCATCACCTGGTCGACGCCGCACCCCGAAGTCAGCGGTCGCGACCTGATCGACATCGCCGCCGAATGGAACGTGCCACTGCTCGAAGCCGCCAAGTCCCTGCAACCGGCGGGCGCGGTGTACTACGGCATGGACGAGGCGGATGTACGAAAAATCCTCGCGCATCCGCTGTCGATGGTCGGCTCTGACGGACTGCCGGAAGACCCATTCCCGCATCCACGCCTGTGGGGCGCTTTCCCACGAGTGCTCGGCCATTTCAGTCGCGATCTCGGGTTGTTTCCGCTGCACACGGCGGTACACAAGATGACCGGCCTGTCGGCGGCGCGGTTTGGCTTGAAAGAGCGCGGCGAGATTCGCGAGGGGCACTGGGCGGATCTGGTGTTGTTCGATCCTTTGACGGTGCGCGATGTGGCGGATTTCCATGATCCGCAGCGGGCGGCGCAGGGGATTGACGGGGTGTGGGTCAATGGCGTGTTGAGCTATTGCGACGGACAGGCGAACGGTCGTCGAAAAGGACGATTTCTGGCGAGGAACGGGGATTTGCGCGAAGGGTTTCATTGATTGCCAAGCCCCTGTAGGAGCTGCCGAAGGCTGCGATCTTTTGATCTACGTCTCATAGTGGCACTCTGAGATTAAAGAATGTCGAAACCAAGCCGAATTGCTGACATCCAGCCCAGCTAAACGCTTGGGCCAACCAGTCAGGGAGCACCCCATGAGCTTCGGCAAAACCACCCCGATCCTGCGGATCTTCGATGAAGCCAAGGCGTTGGAATTTTACGTCGACTTCCTCGGCTTCAAGATCGACTGGCAGCATCGTTTCGAAGCGAACTTCCCGCTGTATCTGCAGGTGTCCCGTGGTGAGTGCGTGCTGCACCTGTCCGAGCATCATGGCGATGCGACGCCGGGTTCGGCGTTGCGTATCGAGACCGACGAACTGGAGGCTTTTCAGCAGCAGTTGCAAGCCAAGGATTACAAGTTCTCGCACCCACAGATTCAGGCGATGCCGTGGGGCAGTCAGGACATGACGATTGCTGATCCGTTTGGTAATCGGTTGGTGTTTACCAACGCGATCAGTGTTTGAGCTGAGAAGAGCCCCTCACCCTAACCCTCTCCCAGAGGGAGAGGGGACTGACCGAGGTGTCTTGCGCTGTACATCGACCTGAATGATCCGCTGCGATTGTGCATTCACAGCAGCATTTTCAGGTCGGTGTGTCTCGCGAGCATCCCTCGATCGGCCCCCTCTCCCTCCGGGAGAGGGTTGGGGTGAGGGAAAAAGATTCACGCCATACAAAAAAGCCCGCTGCCAAACCACTAAGGTTTTGCCGCGGGCTTTTTCGTTACTCGGTTGGCACTAACTGATCCAGCACCCGATTGACGGCGATTTCCGCCACCATCACCACCTGAGCGATGCCTTGCAGGGTCTTGCGGTGTGAGCCTTCAAGCAGGCCGGCGAAGTCGTTGAGCATCACGGTGGCCGAGCCCAGGGTTTCGCTGGCGTCGGCCAGCAACGGTTCGGTGCCGCTGGCCGGGTTGGCCATGTAGAGACGATTGGGCTGGTACGGGGTGGCCATGATCGCGGGCCTCGGTGGGCCGAGGTAGTGGTCGAGGGCGCGCTCGGCGGCTTCGTGGAATTTCCTTGATTCGGGGGATTCGTAGGGGGAGGCCGCGTCGGTGGGCGGCGGGTTGGGTGTAACTTTGAACATTTGCCAGATCCTCATTGAGGGCTGGCCACCGTTTCCCTACTAAAAGAAATGGAGGCAGCCGTGCGCAGGTTAGTAGACCGGGGATCTGGGAAACCGGCGCGCCCGAGGGCGCCCTGCGCACAGCCACCATAACGTTCAGGCAAAGACCTGACTGTCTGATGAGCGATACGCCCCAAAAACCTCGGGCTACTAAACCCGATCACTGGAAATCAGTGACGGACTCAAGTTACCGACGGCCTCCGGGGCGCACAAGCCGGCGGATTCTGGCTTAGCCGTAGGCAGCGGCGCAAGGATTTGTAGGGTGGTGAGCCGTAACACTGAGTGTCTTTAAACAGGCGTGCTGGAAAGTGTTTATTGCACTACAGGAGCGGAGGATTTGTCTGTCGGATTGAGGTGAGGCGACTGGCGCCTTCGCGAGCAAGCTCGCTCCCACAGGGGGGTTATGTCGTACACAAAATCTGCATCCACTGAAGATCCACGGTGGGAGCGGGCTTGCTCGCGAAGAGGCCAGTCCCGTCACCCCCGATGCATCTGCCGAAACTCCCCCGGAGGCATCCCGCGCCGGCTCTTGAACGTGCGATGAAACGACCTCGGCTCGGTAAACCCCAGATACTGCGCAATGTCTTGAATCGGCAACGTGCTGTTGAGCAAATAATGCTCCGCCAGCTCCTGACGCAAATCATCCAGAATCTGCTGATACGACGTCCCCGCCTGATGCAACTGGCGCTGCAACGTGCGCACCGACACCGCGAGCTGCTCGGCCACCTGTTCCTTGCGCGGCAAGCCTTCCTTGAGCAACTGGCGCAGGATGCTTTTGACCCGTTGTTCCAGCGACGCATCCTCCAGCGTCGCCATCAAGCCCATCGCGTGTTCTTCCAGCGTACGCAGCAATTGCGCATCGGCCTGGCGCAGCGGTAATTGCAGATACGCCAACGGCACGATCAGCGCTGAATAGGCCTGCTCGAACAGCACCGGGCAATCGAAAAAAGCTTCGTACTGCGCCTGGGTGGCGTCTGTCGGGCATGGATGTTCCAGCCACACAGCGGCGGGCGACATCTGCGTGTCGGCGATCCAGCGTGCATATTGCAGCCAGGAGCCGAGAACGTTTTCCACCAGATGCCGACGAATCCGCGGACGCTCGTAGCGGCAAGTCCAGATCAGGTGTACATGACCGTCCTGCACTTCGGCGCGGCTGACGCCCATGTCGCCCACCAGTTTTTCGAACGGCATGATCCGGCTCATGGCATCGCCCAGGGTCGCGCAGTTCATGGTGATGTAACCGAGCACGCTCCAGGAATTGGGCAGGACGAAATTGGCCGCGTTGAGACCAAACAGCGGATCGCCCGAGTGCTCGCAGAAATAATCGAGCAGGCGCTCATGGGTTTCGCCCGGCAGGCGCAGGCTGTTGTCGCTCAGTTGCTGCGCCTGCAATCCGGCTGCCGCCAACGCCGGCTCGATGGCCATGCCCAGTTGCTCGGCATGGCGCACGTATTTGAGCAGCGGCGGAACCGAGGTGAAGCCGAGCGATTGCATGATCCGAATTCCTTGATCAAGGCCTGCGTGAGCGAATGAATGCCTGAAAGGTAATTTGAAACCCCGACTAAAGTAAATGGCTGGCACTTGCGCGACGTTTGACTCAATTGGCTACTCGAACTGGCCGGATGCGACCGTGACACTTTTTGGCCGCTGACTAGTATGGAGGCCTGCCACATCACTGATCAGACTGCATAAGAAGGACACACGCATGCGACGCTGGAACGGCTGGGGAGAGGCAACAACGGTGGTCGAACTGCCGGCCCAGGGCGCGAGTTTTCTCCATGAACGACTGGGGGCCGGGCACGTATTGCCCGATGCCACGCTGGAGTCGGCATTGGCGCGGGTGCCGCTCTCGCGGCTGGCGGCGCACACCTTGTACAGCGTCGACGCCCATGACCGTCTGCTGCACGCCAGGGGCCAGAGCCTGCCGGACTGGCTGGCGCTGCGCGAAGGCGCGCTGGGCAACTATCCCGATGCGGTGGCGTTTCCCGAAACTGCCGAACAGATCCGCCAGTTGCTGGCGCTTGCCCATGAGCAGGACCTGTGCCTGATTCCCTACGGCGGCGGCACTTCGGTGGCCGGGCACATCAACCCGCCGGATTCGACGCGACCGGTGGTGACCGTGTCGCTGGCGCGGATGAATCGCCTGATCGACCTCGACGAGCAGAGCCAACTGGCGACGTTCGGCCCCGGCGCCAGTGGCCCGCAGGTGGAAAGTCAGCTGCGCGCTCGCGGCTATACGCTGGGGCATTTCCCGCAGTCGTGGGAGTTGTCGACGCTGGGCGGTTGGGTGGCCAGTCGCTCCAGCGGTCAGCAGTCGTTGCGCTACGGGCGCATCGAGCAATTGTTCGCTGGCGGCACCCTGGAAACTTTCGCCGGGCCGTTGGAAATTCCGACGTTCCCAGCCTCGGCGGCGGGGCCTGATCTGCGCGAAGTGGTGCTCGGTTGTGAGGGTCGTTTCGGAATCATTTCCGAGGTCAAAGTGCGGGTCAGTCCGCTGCCGGCCGATGAGCGTTTTTACGGAGTGTTCCTGCCCAGTTGGAGCAAGGCGCTGCAAGCGATTCGCCAATTGGCCCAGGCGCGGGTGCCGCTGTCGATGCTGCGCCTGTCGAACGCGGTGGAGACCGAAACCCAACTGGCGCTGTCTGGGCATCCGCAGCAAATCGCCTGGCTGGAAAAGTACCTGAGCCTGCGCGGTGCCGGTGAAGGCAAATGCCTGCTGACCTTCGGCGTGACCGGCAACCGTCGGCAAAACGCGCTGTCGCTGAGCCAGGCCCGCCGGCATCTGAAAGCCTTCGGTGGCGTGTTCACCGGCACCTTGCTTGGCAAGAAATGGGCGCAGAACCGCTTCCGTTTCCCCTACCTGCGCGAGAACCTGTGGAACGCCGGTTACGTTGTCGACACCCTGGAAACCGCCACCGACTGGAGCAACGTCGACCACCTGCTCAACCTGATCGAAAACAGCCTGCGCGATGCCTTGGCAGCGCAGGGCGAGCGGGTGCACGTGTTCACCCATCTGTCCCACGTTTACGGCGAAGGCTCGAGCATCTACACCACCTACGTGTTTCGCCCGGCGGCGAATTACCCGGCGACGCTGGCGCGCTGGCAGGCGCTCAAGCACGCGGCCAGCCAGACCATCGTCGACAACCACGGCACCATCAGCCACCAGCATGGGGTCGGCAAGGATCACGCGCCGTATCTGCCGCGCGAGAAAGGCGCACTGGCGATGGACGCCTTGCAGGCGCTGAGCAAGCACTTCGATCCGGCCGGGCGCCTCAACCCCGGCACGCTGTTGCAGGAGTGACGGTCATGCACCCGGACTGGAACGCTGCGTGGCGCCAGCAAACCTTGCCGACATTGGCCGACGAAACCTGGGATCTGATCGTCATCGGCGGCGGCATCAGCGGTGCCGGCATCCTGCGCGAAGCGGCGCGGCGTGGCTGGCGTTGTCTGCTGCTGGAACAACGGGATTTCGCCTGGGGCACCTCCAGCCGATCGTCGAAAATGGTCCATGGCGGTTTGCGTTACATCGCCAAGGGCCAGTGGCGCCTGACCCGCGATTCGGTGCGCGAGCGTCAGCGTCTGCTCGACGAAGCGCCGGGGCTGGTGGAGCCGATGAGTTTCATGATGCCGCACTATCGCGGTGGCTTTCCCGGGCCGCGTGTGTTCGGTGGCTTGTTGTCGGTGTACGACGCGTTGGCCGGACGCCGCAGCCATCGTTTTCATGACGCGCAGCAACTGCGTTTTCTGGCGCCGGGGGTGAAGGAAAATCACCTGCTCGGCGGCACCTGTTTTGTCGATGCGCTGACCGATGACGCACGGCTGGTGATGCGCGTGTTGCACGAAGCGCGGGCCGATGGCGCGGCGGTGTTCAACGGGGTGCGCGTCGAACATTTGCTGCGCGAAAACGGTCGGGTGTGTGGGGTGCAGATAGAGGACTGCGAAGCGGGTGGATCGCTGCAATTGCGTTGCGGCGTGCTGGCGGTGGCGACCGGGGCGTGGGCTGAGCGCCTGCGTTTGCCCGAGGCGCCACGACAGTTGCGGCCATTGCGCGGCAGCCATCTGCTGTTGCCGGGCTGGCGCTTGCCGGTGGCGCAGGCCTTCACGTTTCTGCATGCGCGCGACCGTCGGCCGGTGTTCGTTTTTCCGTGGGAAGGGGCGACGGTGGTCGGCACCACCGACCTCGATCATCGCGAGAATCTGGACCAGAGCGCGAGCATCAGCGCTGACGAACTCGACTATCTGCTGGCGGCCTGCACGCAACAATTTCCAGGTGCCGAAGTGACGGCGAGCGATGTGCTGTCGACCTGGTCCGGCGTGCGTCCGGTGGTCGGCAGCACGGCGGGTGAACAGCAAGGCAAACCGTCGAATGAAACCCGTGAACATGTGCTGTGGCAGGAGCCGGGTTGCGTCACCCTGGCCGGCGGCAAACTGACGACGTTTCGCCCGCAAGCCATCGAAGTGCTCAAGGCCTGCGCCGACATGCTTGGCCGCGATTTCGAAGATGACGGCGCAGCGGTTTTTGCCGCTGTAGCGCCACTGCCGATCCCCGGACTCAGCCCGCAACAGGGGCGACGTCTGGCCGGCAGGCACGGCCGCGATCTGCCGCGACTGGCGCAGTTGATCGCCGAGTTGGGTCACGAGACGGTCGGCAACACCGACACCTTGTGGGCAGAACTGGCCTTCGCCTGTGAGGCGGAAATGGTGCTGCACCTCGATGATCTATTGCTACGTCGTACCCGTCTGGGACTGTTGCTGGCGCGCGGTGGTGAAGAATATTTCGCTGCCATCCGCCAACTCTGCCAGCCAAGACTGGGCTGGGACGATGCACACTGGCAGCAAGAGCTGCAGCGTTACCGGGCGTTGTGGCAACGCCATCACGGTCTGCCGGATGCCACGCCTTGATGCCCCTTGAAGAGAGCGCCATGGATAACCACGCGAACAAGCGCTACCTGCTGGCGATCGACAACGGCACCCAGAGCGTGCGCGCATTGCTCTTCGATTTGCAGGGCAATCTGCTCGGTAAAGGCAAGGTCGAGTTGCAGGCGTACTACTCGACGCAACCGGGCTGGGCCGAACAGGACCCGGAATATTACTGGGCGAAACTCGGCGAAGCCTGTCAGCAGGTATGGGCGCAAACCGGGATTGATCGCTCGCAGATTGCCGGGGTGTCGCTGACCACTCAGCGCGGCACGGTGATAAACGTCGATGCTCAGGGCAAGCCACTGCGCCCGGCCATTCTGTGGCTCGATCAGCGCCAGAGCGAAGTCGAGGGCGGGATCAAGGGGCCGTGGGGCTGGCTGTTCAAACTGGTCGGCGCGCAGGCCACCGTGGATTATTTTCGCGCTCAGGCCGAGGCCAACTGGATCGCCAGACACCAGCCTGAAGTATGGGCAGCGACCGACAAGTTTTTGCTGCTCTCGGGGTTTCTCACCCATCGTTTGTGTGGGCGCTTTGTCGACTCGGTGGGTTGCTGCGTCGGCTATCTGCCGTTCGACTTCAAACGGTTGAAATGGGCCGCGCCCAGCGACTGGAAATGGCAGGCGCTGGCGGTGCGTCCGGAACAATTGCCGACCTTGCACAAGCCCGGCGAAACCCTTGGCTACATCAGCGCCGAAGCGAGCCGCCACACGGGGATTCCGGAGGGCTTGCCGCTGATTGCTGCGGGCGCTGACAAGGCCTGCGAAGTGGTCGGTTCCGGCGTGGTCGATGCGAGCACGGTGTGCCTGTCCTACGGCACCACGGCGACGATCACCAGCACTCGCTCGCGCTATCTGGAAATCGTCCCGCTGATCCCGCCGTACCCCTCGGCGGTGCCGGATCAGTACAACTGCGAGGTGATGATTTATCGCGGTTACTGGATGGTCAGCTGGTTCAAGAACGAGTTCGGCCTGCGCGAGATGCAGCAGGCCAAAGAGCAGGGCATTGAACCCGAGCAACTGTTCGATGCGCTGGTGAATGCGGTGCCGCCGGGATCGATGGGGCTGATGCTGCAACCGTACTGGTCGCCGGGGATTCGTGAGCCGGGTGTCGAAGCCAAGGGCGCGATGATCGGCTTCGGCGACGTGCACACCCGCGCGCACATTTACCGGGCGATTCTGGAAGGGCTGGCGTATGCGCTGCGCCAAGGCCTGGAGAACATCGAGAAGCGCTCGAAGGTGTCGGTCAAGCGTCTGCGCGTGGCCGGTGGCGGTTCGCAGAGTGATGCGGCGATGCAGCTGACGGCGAATATTTTTGGTCTGCCGGCGGAGCGTCCGCATGTGTACGAAGCGTCCGGGTTGGGCGCGGCGATCTGTTGTGCGGTGGGGTTGGGCTTGTATGCGGATTTCCCCACGGCAATCGCCGCGATGACCCGCGTCGGGACGGTATTCACGCCGCAGCCCGAGGCACAGCAGGTCTATGAGCGTTTGTACAAAGAGGTGTACCTGCGCATGTATCGCCAGCTCAAGCCGTTGTACCAGAGCATCCGCAAAATCACCGGTTACCCCGCCTGACCAGACACCAGAAATCCCCTGTGGGAGCGGGCTTGCTCGCGAAGGCGGTGTGTCAGCTTGCACCTGTTTGACTGACCCACCGCCATCGCGAGCAGGCTCACTCCTACAGGGGGCGTGGTGATTCGCACATGGCGCTATCGGAGACTTTTTCTGGTGAGATCGGACAGTGTCAGCGCCTGGGGCGGTTGTTAGGCTCAACCCCCACAGCACCTCCAATAAGAATTAAAAGCAATGAAGCTGACATTTCTCCTGTTGCTGCTTTGTGCAATGGCCCCGACGGCGTGGGGCTGGTCGAACCACACGGTGGGCAGCTATCTGGCGTTGCAGGAACTGCCGGCGCTGCGCGATGCGCCGCCGGTCGAAGTCGAGCCGCTGGAGCGTTTTCTCGCCGAGCAGTATCCAGCCGTGGTCGCACTGCTGGAACAACAGGAAAACTTCGCCCGTGAACACTTCACCCAATACCCGCCGCGCCCCGACAACCTGAAACTGCCCGCCGTACCAAGCGACAATCTGCGCCACGATTTTCTCACGGCGTTGCGGCTCAATCCGCGCATTCATCTGGCGATGGTCATTCAGCCGCTGCCGGGCCAAGACCTGCCCGAACGCGAACATCTCAGTGCCGATCAGGTGATGGTCGAGCAGACGCTTTCGCCATGGAATCGTCAGCGTTTCATTCGCGTGGCGGACGGCGAAAAAGTTGCGCCGCTGGCGGTGCTGGCAAGCGCCGCCGACGAGCCGGATTACGGTCACGACATCAACCTGTTCAGCGACAACCCCGGCGAGGTCGGCGCGCTGTATGGCTTCGGCCCGCAGCCGTTTGGCGATGCGCGTTTTCAGTACAGCTCGCAGGCACCGTTCCACATGGGCTTCTTCCATGAAAGCGCGGTGGTGTATGCCGCTGCCGGATTTCTTCAGCGCAGTTGGCCGGATTGGCGCGCCTATCAGTACCTGGGGCTGGCGCGTCTGGCGTTCGCCTCTGGCCATCCTTACTGGGGTTACCGCTTTCTCGGATGGGGCGTGCACCACGTGCAGGACCTGACCCAGCCTTATCACGCCAAGCCATTGCCCGGGGTCGAACTGCCGAGTCTGTTGTTGCTGGAAGGCAAGGCGCTGGCCGGTTTTGCCGACGATAAAAAAGCCTCGATCGAACGGGTCGCCACCCGCCATATGGAAATCGAGAAGTATCAATCGACCTGGTTGCGCCGCGTGCTACGTGCCGGTCAGGCGCATCCGATGCTCGCGGCCTACGCCGATGTCGCTCAAGACCAACACTATCCGCCGTACTCGGTGGACTACTTGCGCGAAGTGGTCAGCGCCGAGTCGGTCCAAGACTCGGCGGCGTTCGATGAAACCATCGGCCAGTGGCTGGAGACGGCCCCGGTGACCAGCGATTTCAGCAGCGGCAACCAGTTGCAGCGCGAGACCTTCGAGCATCCGGCACTCAATCAGCAGCTGTTCAAACTGCTCGGGCATTTCGGCGCGCACAGCCGGATTTATGTCCGCGCTGGACTGGCACCGTAGCCGTCGCGGCCACGCAAAAAACAATAAGAACAAGGAGGAACCCATGATCAACACTCGATTGCGCCTCACCGGCGTGGCACTGCCCGGTGTCGGCCTGGCAGGGCTGCTGCAACTCTGCGCGGTGGATGCGCTGCAGGCTGCGGAGTTCAGCGTGCTGGACAATCAAGTCACCGGCTCGATCGACACGACCCTGTCCTATGGGCGTTTGTGGCGGGTGCAGGGCCGCGACAAGAACAACGATGACGTCAATACCAACGACGGCAATCGCAACTTCGACACCGGGCTGGTTTCCGAGGTGTACAAAATCACTTCGGAGCTGGAGGCCAACTACCAGAACTACGGGATGTTCCTGCGCGGCACGGCGTTCTACGACACCCAGTTGATGGACAAGCGCAACGATTACTACCGCAACAACAACCCGGCGCAGCCGAGTCAGAGCTACCCGCAGGACGACCGCTTCACCAGCCAGACCCGCGACATCGCCGGCAGCCGGATCGAGATGCTCGACGCCTATGTCTACGGCAACTGGGACGTGGCGCAGATGCCGGTCACCGCGCGGGTCGGGCGTCAGGTGTTCAACTGGGGCGAGGGGATTTTCTATCGCGGCGGGATCAACACCACCAACCCGGTGGACGCCGCCAAGTACCGCTTGCCGGGCGCCGAAGTCAAGGAAGTGCTGATGCCGGTGGAGGCCGTGAGCTTCAACATTGGCCTGACCGATTCGCTGACCTTGGAGAGCTTCTACCAGACCAACTGGAAGGAAACCCGCATCGACCCGGTCGGCACGTTCTACTCGCAGACCGACCTGTTCGCCGATGGCGGCAACACCGGTTACAACAACTTCAGCGGCACCGCGCTCGACACCCCGGTGCCGGGGTTCGGCAACGTCATTGGGCTGTACAGCGCACTGGGCAACAATCCGTTGCTCGGCCCGGCGCTGAAAAGCACCGGCCTGTACGCCAACGGTGTGACCCCGGCCTACGGCAATACGCTGAAAGTGGCGTCGATCGGCAAGGACTACAACGCGCGCAACGACGGCCAGTTTGGCTTTGCGTTTCGCTACATCGCCGAGGAGCTCAACAGCACCGAGTTCGGCCTGTACCTGGTCAATTACCACGCCAAGGAGCCGACCATCGCCGCTGACCTCGGTGGCTACAAAGGCATCGACATGAATGCCCTGACCAACATGCTCGCCGGTGTGGCCGGCAGTCAGGCTGGGGCGCTGGCTAACGGTCTGGCGACGGCCGATGTGATGGGCAACATTCAGGCGCATCGGCGCTATGCCGAAGACATCCGTATGTACGGTTTCAGCTTCAACACCACTTTGGGCCAGGCCTCGGTGTTCGGCGAGATTGCCTACCGGCCGAACCTGCCGATCGGCATCGCCGCGACTAACGACTTGATCGGCGATCTGGCCAACGGTGCCGCTGTGGCGGTGACCGGTAAGGCGGTCAACGTTGGCGGGCAGATGGTCACCCTCGACAGCGAGATCAACAACGCCGAGCGCGTCGAGGCGTTCAACACCTCGCTGGGCAGCATCTACAACTTCGGCCCGACGCTGTCGTTCGACTCGATGTTCGGCATCTTCGAACTGGCCTCCGAACACCTGCGCGGCAGCAGTCTGCAATACACCGCCTACGACGGCAGCACGCGTTATTACGCCGGTACCGGCAACACCTCTTATGTCTCCGGCGGTGATCGTGATGATCAGGTCAACCGCAACTCCTACAGCTACACGGTGATGTTCAACGGTACCTGGAACGACGTGTACGCCGGGGTCAACGTCTCGCCTTACGTCGTCTACAAGGACGACTTCAAGGGCAACAGCTATCAGGCCGGCAACACCATCGACGGGCGTAAGGCCTACACCCTGGGGATCAAGGCCAACTACCAGAACAAGCTCGAAGCCGAGGTGCAATACACCAACTTCTGGGGCGGCGGACAGAACAACGGGATTCGCGACCGCGACAACGTCGGGTTCAATCTCAAGTATTTTCTTTGATATCCAGAACACAGGCGCACCCCCTTGTAGGAGTGAGCCTGCTCGCGATAGCGGATTTTCAGTCGCGGTAAATGTTGTCTGACACACCGCTATCGCGAGC
>NZ_JASCPO010000430.1:0-2452 GCF_029960145.1 Pseudomonas sp. PS01299
GAGCCTGCTCGCGATATCGGTGGGTCAGCCAACATAATTGTTGAATGATCGACCGCTATCGCGAGCAGGCTCACTCCTACAAGGGTTTTTGTGGCGTTCAATCAGGCCGGATAGTTCGCCCGCAGCGCCTCAAGGCCACCCTGATAGATGCCGGTGAACAGCGCCACCACTTCCTCATCGCTCACGCCCTTGGCGTTGAAGCGTCCCGACCACGTTACCCGGGCGCCCTGCCCCTGAGCTTCAACCTTGATCGTCGCCAGATAGTCAGTCGCCGGGAACGGTGCCTGTTCGATCGAGTAGCTGTAGGTCCTGGCAGCGTTGTCGAACGCTTGCAGACGCTCGATCACCACCGCGCCGTCGGCGGTTTGCAGGGTGCGCACGCGTCCGCCTTCGCTCAGCTCACTCTTGGGAATCAACGGCAGCCAGTCCGGCAGCGTGTTGAAGCCGCCGATCAATTGCCAGACCTGATCGGCCGAAGCCGGGATGTCGATCGTTGCTGATGCAGTTGCCATAAATAAACGCTTCTCCAGAGTCTTCGCGGTTCAGATCGCCATACTGTCGACTACACCGCCATCCACGCGCAAGGCCGCGCCAGTGGTGGCGGAGGAAAACGGCGAAGCGATGTACGTGACCAGATGCGCCACCTCGGCAACATCGGCCACCCGCTGGATGATCGACGTCGGCCGCGCTCTGCGCACAAACGCATCAGCCTCTTCACGCAGATTACGGCCAGACTCGGCGGCAGCATCCTTGAGCATGTGTTCCACGCCACCGGTAAACGTCGGCCCCGGCAGGATCGCATTGACCGTCACACCGGTGCCCGCCAGACGCTTGGCCAGGCCATGGGACACCGCAAGGTTGGCGCTTTTGGTCACGCCGTAATTAAGCATGTCGGCCGGGGTCGCCACGCCGGATTCCGAGGACAGGAAAATCACCCGTCCCCAGCCCTGCTCGACCATCGCCGGCACGTAATGCCGCGACAGGCGCACGCCGGAAATCACGTTGACCTCGTAGAAACGTGTCCACTCGCTGTCCGGGGTGTCAAAGAAATCCACGGCGTCGAAAATGCCGAGGTTGTTCACCAGAATGTCTGCGCGCGGTTCAGCGGCGAACAGTTTTTCCGCACCTTCGGCAGTGCCCAGATCGGCCGTCAGACCGCGCAGTTGCGCACCCGGCACCTGCTGGCGAATGCTCGCCAGCGCTTGCTCGACCTTGGCCGTTTCACGCCCGATCACCACAACCGTGGCTCCGGCCTCGGCCAGTGACTGACTGATGCCCAGACCAATGCCACCCGTGCTGCCGCTGACGATGGCCAGTTTTCCACTCAAGTCGATTTTCATGGGTTCACCTCTTTGATGGGCAATACACGGACAAATAGAAGGAATGGATCAGCGTAGACGCGATGTTGGCCGGATGAAGGCGTTGCCGACCAAAGACCGGTCACGACCGACCCGACGCCTTCGCGAGCAAGCCCGCTCCCACTTGGGATTGTCGGTCGATGGAGGCTCTCGGGCTGGCCATGATCAAGGGTGGGAGTGGGCTTGCTCACGAAGGGGCCGGGACATCCGGCTTCAATGGTGACTGACCCGACACCTTCGCGGGTTCAGCGGCGTCCTACACTGAAAGGATCAGCCGCTTTTCAAGAGATGACCATGAAAATGTCTGCGCAAATAACCGTGGTTGCGGTGCTCGCCACCCTCGCCTACCTGGGCCTTGCGGTGTGGGGCATTGGTGGGCCGGCGGTGTTCTTTTCGCATGGGGCGCTGGTGCTGGTGGCGCTGGCCACGGTGCTGATGGTGGTGGCGTCGCTGTTCACCGATGTAAACATGAGCTCGGGCGAGCGCGAGGACCGCGCCAATCGCTGGGTGATTCCGGCGTTCGGCGTGATCGGTCTGGTCAGCGGATTTCTCCCGGCGTACTGCGATCGCATCGACTTCTGGACCTTCGGCGCTGAAGGCGTGCGCTGGCTCGGCGCGCTGTTGTTTATCGTCGGTGGCACGCTGCGGCTGTGGCCGGTGTTTGTGCTGGGCCGTCGGTTCAGCGGCCTGGTGGCGATTCAGCCGGGGCATCGGCTGGTCACCGACGGCATTTACACACGCCTGCGCAATCCGAGCTATCTGGGGTTGGTGGTCAACGCCGTGGGCTGGGCGCTGGCGTTTCGTTCCTGTGTCGGGTTGATTCTGGCGGCGCTGACGCTGATTCCACTGATCGCACGTATTCACTCGGAAGAGGCGCTGCTGCGCGGGCAGTTTGGTGCAGAGTACGAGGCTTATCGCGCGCGCAGCTGGCGATTGTTGCCGGGGGTTTACTGACGCCATCACCAGCAGACTGAACCGGCTCCTGCAGTGTTGGATAGCGGGCAACATTTACGGCCCGACATTGATCGAATGTGGGAGCGGGCTTGCTCGCGAATGCGCTGAATCAGTCGACATCGCATGCAACTGAAAGACCG
>NZ_JASCPO010000431.1:0-2427 GCF_029960145.1 Pseudomonas sp. PS01299
GCTCGCGAAAGCGGAGTGTCAGCTAAATAATTTTCGACTGACACTCCGCCTTCGCGAGCAAGCCCGCTCCCACACTGGGTTCAGTGATTGGTCAGTGACGGCTCATCAAGCCGTGCAACACACCGAGGCGCAGCCCCGGTTCCGACGGCACCATCTGCGAAATGCCAAACACCTTGAACGCCGCCAGCATCAGCACCAGCCCTCCCGGGAGGATGCTCTGGCGATGCGGTTGCAGACCGGCGAGTTTCAACTGCTGCACGTTCTTCACCTTCAGCAGCAACAGCGACAGGCGCAACAACCCACCATAGGTGATGCCATCCTGACCGAAGTCATTCAAGCGATTAGCCTTGAGCACCTTCGCCAGCATCCGCGCCGTGCCCGACGAGCCAATGGTTTGCTGCCAGCCCTGCGCGCGATAGCGACGGGCGACTTTTTCGAATTGCAGGATCGCCACGCGCTCGGCTTCCTGCAGCGCACCGGGCGCGATGCGCCCGTCAGGGAAATAGCGTGCGCCCAGTGTGCCGCTGCCAATGGCGATGCTTTCGGTGAGCAACGGTTGCGACCCCTGGCCGAGAATCAGCTCGGTGGAACCACCGCCAATGTCTACCACCAGCCGCATGTCCTCCGCCCCCGGCAGGGAGTGGGCGACGCCGGCATACACCAGTTGCGCCTCTTCATGGCCGGAAATGACGTCGATACGAAACCCCAGATGGCGTTCGGCACTGTGCAGAAACAACTGCGCATTGTCGGCCTCGCGTACTGCGCTGGTCGCCACGGCCCGCACCTTGCCGGCCTCGAATCCGCGCAGTTTCTTGCCGAACCGCGCCAATGCCTGCCAGCCTCGATCCAGCGCCATTTCATCCAGAGCACCGCCGTCAAAGCCCTCGGCCAGCCGCACCGGTTCACGCAGGGTTTTGACTTCCTGAATCATGAAGCCTTTTCGACTGCGAACCGACTGGCCGATCATCAGGCGAAACGCATTCGAGCCCAGGTCGATGGCGGCAAACAGCGAGGCGTCTTCTTTCATGGGAATCCCTGCGAAACATCCGTCGAAGGCTCAAGACGGTTTGCGAGGATTCTGCGGTGCGCTTGATGACATCCTGATGACGGGGCAGGGGCGGTTCAGTGAATTGTTGGCTGTCATGACACTGTCATTATCCGGCGTCTATCCTGACCCCAATACATCGCGTGTTCTTAAAGTTTTTGCTGCCTCTTTGGGCAGCTTTTTTTTGCCCGCGATTTGGCAAGCCGTGCGCAAGGTTTGCAATCGTGGGCGTCCCTTGGCTAATATACGATCCATATACACTTCGTATCGGATTCGGATGTGGGCATCGTAAAGATTTCAGAAGACATGCACGAGAACCTGCGCATCTCCAGCACCGCGCTCAGCCGCTCGATCAACGCGCAGGCCGAGCACTGGATGCGCATCGGCATGCTCGCCGAGCTGCACCCCAACCTCGACCACAGCGCCATTTGCCGCTTGCTGATCCGCGCCGAACAGAACGGCGGGCTGGATCTGCATCAACTGACTCAGGAAGCCGTCAGCGCATGAGAAATCAGATCAAGATCAATACCCCTGCGGAAATCGCGAAGTCGCGCGCGGCGGGCAAACTCGCCGCCGAAGTGCTGGCGATGCTGGTGCCGCACGTCAAGGCTGGGGTGACGACCGATGAGCTGGATCGGTTGTGCAACGACTACATCGTCAACGTGCAGAAAGCCATTCCGGCCAACGTCGGTTATCACGGCTTCCCGAAAACCGTCTGCGCCTCGGTCAACGATGTGGTGTGCCACGGCATCCCGTCGGGCACGCCGCTGAAGGATGGCGACATCGTCAACCTCGACATCGCGGTAATCAAGGATGGCTGGTTCGGCGACACCAGCCGCATGTACGTGGTCGGCGAGGCGACGCCTGAAGCACAACACCTGATCAAGACCACCTACGACGCGATGTGCGCGGGCATCCGCATGGTGCGTCCGGGCGCGACACTGGGCGACATCGGTCATGCGATCCAGAGCCTGGCGGAGAGCGAAGGTTTCAGCGTGGTGCGCGAGTATTGCGGGCATGGCATTGGCAAGGTGTATCACGATGAACCGCAGATCCTGCATTACGGTTTTCCCAATCAGGGCATGAAGCTCAAGGCGGGGATGATCTTCACCGTCGAGCCGATGCTCAATGCCGGCAAGCGTCATGTGAAGAACATGCCGGACGGCTGGACGGTGCTGACCAAGGATGGCTCGCTGTCGGCGCAGTGGGAGCATATGGTCGCGGTGACCGAAACCGGTTTCGAAATTCTCACGGCGTGGCCGGATCAGATTGAAGGATTTGCACCGATTAGCTGAGCGCCACAAAAAAACTGTGGGAGCGGGCTTGCTCGCGAAGGCGGTGTGTCATTCAACATAAACAGTGACTGACACACCGCCTTCGCG
>NZ_JASCPO010000432.1:0-2389 GCF_029960145.1 Pseudomonas sp. PS01299
GCTCGCGAATGCGGTGTGTCAGATACATTAATTTGTCTGATACACCGCATTCGCGAGCAAGCCCGCTCCCACATTTGGTTTTTTGGGGTGTCAGTCAGTTTTGCGCAGGTTTCTTGAAGACGTAAAACAAGTTCGGTTCACTCACCAGATACAACGTCCCGTCGTCATCCATCGCAATGCCTTCGGCTTGCGGCACCCTCTTCTGCAAACCCTGCCGCCCCTTGTTCAGTGACAGTGTGCTCAACGGCCGCCCGTCCACATCCAGCTCCAGAATCAGCCCCGACTCGTCGGACAGCGCCAGCAAATGGCCGCTGCGCTCGTCGTATTGCAGGCTCGACAGATCGCGCACGAACATCCCGGCATCGCGCTTGGGGTTGTTGATCACGTGTACCGCGTAGGACTTTTCCGGATTGAAGTGCGGAAAACCGTGCACCTCATAAATCAGCATGGGGTCACGCTCCTTGGCGACGAACAGACGCTTGCCCACTGAATCGTACGCCAGGCCTTCGAAGCCCTTGTTACCGCTCATGTGCACGCCCAGGGTCATCTGTTCAGCGTCCGCCGCATCGAGGAACGTGGTGCCCTGCTCCAAATGGACTTTGATCAGGCGTTGCTGGCGCTCGTCGGTGATCACATAGGTGTCGGCGCTGATGAACTCCACCGCTTCAGGATCGCCGAAGCCGATCAGCGCGATGCGCCGCAGGATTTTGCCGTCGAGGGACAACTCGACCAACTCGGCATTCTTGTTGGTCACGGTGAACAGGCTTTTGCGCACCGGATCGTAGGTCAGCGCCGAGACATCGTCGTTCAGGCCGTCGATGATCCTGGCCTCGACCTCGACCCGGTATTGATCCAGACCAATGGCCTCGCTGCTCAACGGCTGCCACAAGGTATGCAGATTGAACCAGGCGCGCTCGAACAGGCGCAGGTATTGGCCGATCGCGATCAACACGATCAGGACAACAACCGACAGGATGATAAACAGGGGCTTGGGGCGGGCAAGTCGACGCATTCAGGCAGGCTCGGGATCAAAACAGGCGGATGAAATATCACGCCTGTCTGAACTGAAGCTTAATGGCCACTTGCCTCAGGCCACAAGACAACCCTGTGTAGGAGTTGCCGCAGGCTGCGATCTTTTGATCTTGAAAAACAAAAGCAAAAGATCGCAGCCTGCGGCAGCTCCTATATGAGGATTAGTGAAAGGTGGTTATTTCTGCTTTTCGAAGCGATAGAACAGGTTCGGCTCGCTGACCATGTACAGCGTACCGGCGTCGTCCATGGTCACGCCTTCGGCACGGGGAATGGTGTTCTTCAATCCGTTGAAACCGCCAAGCAGGGTCATGAAGCTGACTTGCTCGCCCTTCTCGTCCAGTTCCAGCAACAGGTGCGAATCGGCGGACAGCACCAGGGTGTGGCCGGTACGTGGGTCGATGGCCAGTGCCGAGAGGTTGCGAATGTCCAGTTCATCATTGGCCAGCTTCTGCTTGTCGCCCTTGAGGATCTGGCTGCCGTCGCTTTTCCAGGTGAACAGCGCCGGCGGCCGCTCTTCGCCCAGCAGCAACTGCTGGTTGCGCGGATCCCAGGTGATTGCCTCGAACGCTTTGTTCTGGTTTTTCGACGGGCCGAGGTCGTATTTCGGGAAGTCGGCGATATTCAGCTCGCGGGTGTTGGCATCGACCTTGACGATGGTCAGCAGGTGTTCGCGCTCATCGACGATCGCCATCAGGCCGTTTTCCATCACGGTCACGCCCTCCGGATTGCTCCAGCCCACCAGCGGCATCTTGCGCAGCACATCACCCTGCAGGGTCAGTTCGACCAGAAACGGATTCTTGCCCATCACCGAAAACAGGGTTTTGGTCTGCGGGTTGTAGGATAGGTCCGAGGCCTCGTCCTTTTCCATGCCCGGCAGCAGTTTGCCGTCGATCACCGCCCGATAATCCGGCAACCAGATGCTTGCCTTCTGCTCGGCCTGAGTCTCGAGTCGCTCGCGCAGCCACAGCAGGCCACGGTCGTCCCAATGCATGATATGCGCCACGCCATAAGCGACAGCGAGCACCAGCAACAGCCAGACATACCAGCGCAGGGCAAAACGTGAACGACGGGAAGTTTTGAGCTGAGTTTGAGCGGACATCAGGGACGCGTTCCGAATATTCAGGCTATGGGTAATAGCACAAAGAGGCCGGCTCAGACGCCAGAATGAGAGGAATTATCCGGACAGAATGTGAAAAAAACGGCAAACGACGGGATTGTTGCGCGGCTTTGCGAGCCGCGACACAGAGCCAATGTAGGAGCGAGCCCTGTGGTGAGGGGATTTATCCCCGATGGGCTGCGAAGCGGCCCCAAAGCTGGGACTGCTGCGCAGGCCATCGGGGATAAAACCCCTCACCAC
>NZ_JASCPO010000433.1:0-2336 GCF_029960145.1 Pseudomonas sp. PS01299
TCCGGCGAATCTGTATGCGGATACCTTCGAGCGAACTTGATATTCGCGACCGCTTTCGCGAGCAAGCCCGCTCCCACAGGTAGAACGCAATACCCTGTGGGAGCGGGCTTGCTCGCGAAGAGGCCCGATCAGGCAACACAAAACCAGCAGGCATAAAAAAAGGCCCCGGAGTTCACGCTCTGGGGCCTTTTTGCATGTCAGCGAAGGCTTAGGCCGCTTTCGCTTCCGGCTGGCTCAGGGAGCGGTTCAGCGCACTGAACAGCGCCTTGAAGCTGGCGGTAGTGATGTTTTCATCGATACCCACGCCGTGCACCGCACGTTCGCCATTCACGCGCAGCTCGATATACGCGGCGGCCTTGGCGTTGGTGCCCGCGCCGATCGCATGTTCGTTGTAGTCCATGATCTCCACCGGAATCGGCAGGCCGGCCACCAGTGCTTCCAGCGCACCGTTGCCCTTGCCGCGCCAGTGCAGGTTGGTTTCGCCCTGACCCTTGCTCGCCACTTCCACTTCGACGGCACTGTTGCCGTTTTCTTCCTGCAGACGATGGCTGACCAGCGCGTACGGGGTGTTGGCTTGCAGGTATTCGCTGATCAACAGCGAGTGGATCTGCTTGGCGGTCATCTCAAGGCCGAGGCGATCGGTTTCACGCTGCACCACCTGGCTGAACTCGATCTGCATGCGACGCGGCAGGCTGATGCCGTATTCCTGCTCCAGCAAGTAGGCAATACCGCCCTTGCCCGACTGGCTGTTCACACGAATCACCGCCTCGTAGCTGCGACCGATGTCGGCCGGGTCGATCGGCAGATACGGCACTTCCCACAGGGTGTCCGGTTTCTGCTGGGCGAAGCCCTTGCGGATCGCGTCCTGGTGCGAGCCGGAGAATGCGGTGTGGACCAGGTCGCCGACGTACGGGTGGCGCGGGTGCACCTGGATCTGGTTGCACTCTTCGACGACTTTGCGCACGCCGTCGATGTCGGAGAAGTCCAGCTCAGGGTCAACGCCCTGGGTGTACATGTTCAGTGCGACAGTAACGAGGTCGACGTTACCGGTACGCTCGCCGTTGCCGAACAGGCAGCCTTCGACACGATCCGCGCCGGCCATCAGACCCAGCTCGGTGGCGGCGACGCCGGTGCCACGATCGTTGTGGGTGTGCAGGCTGATGATCACGCTGTCACGACGATTGATGTTGCGGCCGAACCATTCGATCTGGTCGGCGTAGACGTTCGGGGTCGCGCATTCAACGGTGGCCGGCAAGTTGAGGATCATCTTGTGCTCAGGCGTCGGGTTCCAGACCTCGATCACCGCGTCACAGACTTCCTTGGCAAACTCCAGCTCGGTGGCGCTGAAGGTTTCCGGGGAGTATTCGAAAGTCCACTCGGTGTCCGGCTGCATCGCTGCGTATTTGACGAACAGCTTGGCGGCGTTGACCGCGATGGCCTTGATGCCGTCCTTGTCCTGGTTGAAGACGATGCGACGGAAGGAAGGCGAGGTGGCGTTGTACAGGTGGACGATGGCTTTCTTCGCCCCGCGCAGGGATTCGAAGGTGCGCTCGATCAAGTCTTCACGGCCCTGGGTCAGCACCTGAATGGTGGTGTCGTCCGGGATGTGGCCTTCTTCGATCAGGGTACGCACGAAGTCGAAGTCGGTTTGCGAAGCGGCCGGGAACGAGGCTTCGATTTCCTTCACACCCACCTGAACGAGGGTTTTCCAGAAGCGCAGCTTCTTCACCGCGTCCATCGGCTCGATGAGCGACTGGTTGCCGTCACGCAGGTCGGAGCTGCACCAGATCGGCGCGGCGTCGATGGTTTTCGACGGCCAGGTGCGATCCGGCAGATTGATGACGGGGAACGCGCGGTATTTCGAAGACGGGTCTTTGAGCATGCTCATCGGGAAATTCCTTATTGTCTGGGCCGAAAAGAGGCGGCCTGCCGGTGGAACGAATGTTCGGGAAAACGCTTGGGACGAGGCGCAGCGATTCAGCCCGGCAGTCGTGCGCTGACGAGGCACAAACTACGGTGCTGGCGAAGCTGAATAAGGGTGTGAGAGGTTTTCATGCCTTCAACCCTAACCGCGAGGGGAGAGGATGGCAAGCAGTCGAAAAAAATTGAGAGGAATACTCGAAATACTGGGTTTTGCAGAATTTTATTGCTTGTAAGTCGGCGTTTCTTGTTGATGTTTGCGTGAGGTTAGATTGGGGCGCAATTGATGTTGGTTGGGTGTCATCAATATTTTCGGATTGGATAGACCGCATTCGCGGGCAAGCCCGCTCCCACAGTGTCCGTGTCGTTCACGAATATTATGTACACCCGAGAAACCTGTGGGAGCGGGCTTGCCC
>NZ_JASCPO010000434.1:0-2332 GCF_029960145.1 Pseudomonas sp. PS01299
GGCTTGCTCGCGAAGGCGGTGTGCCCGCTGATAACGATGCTGGATGTGCCGGCCCCTTCGCGAGCAAGCCCGCTCCCACACGGATTTGCGGTGTGTCAGGTTGACCGCCGAGCGCGACCCGGTGAGGATGGCAAGGCTCACCCGCGCATTCTGAAATAAGGACATTGATCTCCTCGTGGCCACCTACTCCCGCCTCATCCGCCGACTGATGATCACCTCGCTGAGCATCGTCATCAGCCGTGCCCTGATCAGTCCGCTGCTGACCTTGTTTCTCAGCAACAAACTGGGCCTCAACCCACAGGATGTCGGTCTGCTGTTGGGCATCGCCGTGTTCAGTGCCACGCTGTTGTCACTGTACGGCGGCTACATCATCGATCGCCTCGACAAGCGTCAGCTGTTGATCCTGACCATGCTCTCCAGCGGTGTCGGCCTGATGCTGCTGACCTTCGCGCAGAATCTGTACCTGGTCACGCTGGTGTTGATCATCAGTGAAACCGCCTCTGCGCTGTTCCTGATCTGCTCCAAAGCGATGCTCAGTGAAAACCTGCCGGTGGGCCAGCGGGTCAAGGCGTTTTCGCTGAACTACACGCTGACCAATATTGGCTACGCCGTCGGCCCGATGATCGGCGTGGTAATTGCTGGGGTTCAGCCTTCAGCGCCGTTTATCGTCGCGGGGCTAATTGCCGCTGGCAGCGTTTTCCTGCTGCTGGGCGTCTCTCGCGAGGTCAGCCCGCTGTCGCAGGCGAGCCAGCCGCAGAGCTTCCTGAAGACGCTGATCATCCTGAAAAACGACCGCACGATGATCCTGTTTACCCTCGGTTGCTTGCTCAGCACCCTGGTTCACGGGCGCTTCACCCTGTACCTGTCGCAGTATCTGCTGGTGACCCACACGCAGGAGCAGACCCTCGACACCATGGCCGCCCTGCTCGCCTGCAACGCGATCACGGTGATCCTGCTGCAATACCAGATCGGGCGCTTTCTCAAGCGTGAGCACCTGCGGTTCTGGATTGCCGGCGGCACCGCGTTGTTCATCGTCGGCCTGATCGGTTTCAGCATGGCCGACAGTCTGGTCGGCTGGTGCGTGGCGATGTTCATCTTCACCCTCGGCGAGATGATCATCTATCCGGCGGATTTCCTCTTCGTCGACACCCTCGCACCCGAAGAGCTGCGCGGCAGTTACTACGGTGCGCAGAACCTCGCGGCACTGGGCGGTGCGCTGAGTCCGGTGATGTGCGGGTTCCTGCTGATGCACACGCCGGCGCCGAGCATGTTCTACGCCCTGAGCGCTCTGGCGGGGCTGGGTGGGTATTTGTGTTTTGTCAGCGGACGCCGCGTGGCGATAATTCAAAAATAATGCACTGAAGCAGCATTTATATGAATTTGTCAGCATCGACTTTGCACGGCACACTGTGCGCGTTCCTCCCCCAATAGTTGGAACGCTTCGAGGACTTTCCGAAACGGACAAGTCCTTTTTTTTGCCCCGAATTTACTGCAAGGACCCGATTCACATGCTCGCTCGCTGGTTGCCCGCCGCCATCAACACCCGCCCCACCGAATGGAGCCGCGCCGCGATCGGCATGGCGCTGGGCACCTTGTTCAGCGTCTGGGCGTGCAGTCAGGTGTTCGGCATCGAGGTCGCGTACCACCTGATCGGGCCGTTGGGCGCCTCGGCCGTGTTGCTGTTTGCCGTGTCTTCCGGCGCACTCGCGCAACCCTGGTCGATCATCGGCGGCTACCTGTGCGCCAGCGTTGTCGCGCTGCTGGTAGCCCACGTCATCGGTCGCACCTTGGGGAGCGCATGCCTGGCGGCGGGCATGGCGCTGATCCTGATGTGCTGGCTGCGTTGCCTGCATCCGCCGGCCGGCGCACTGGCGCTGACGCTGGTACTGGCCGATCCGGCCACCATCGCCATGGACTGGAAAGCCATGGAACCGGTGATGCTCGCCGCCGCCTGCATGCTGCTCAGCGCGCTGGCCTACAACAACCTGACGCGCATCCGCTATCCGAAACGCCCGGCCGAGCCTGCGCCGCTGCTGGCTCCCGTCGATAGCCAGGCAATTACCGCCGAGGATTTGAAACTGGCACTGGCCGACATGGAAGCGTTTATCGACGTCACTCCCGAAGACCTCGAACAACTGATCCACGCCAGCGAGCTGCATGCCAAACGCCGCAGCATCGGCGAAGTCTTCACCCGATAACCACCTGCATCATTGTGGCGAGGGAGCTTGCTCCCGCTCGGCTGCGCAGCAGTCGTAAACCCGCGGTGTCGGGCCGCTTCGCAACCCGGCGAGAGCAAGCACCCACCCCACAAAGGCAATCCTCAACCTGCAGG
>NZ_JASCPO010000435.1:0-2328 GCF_029960145.1 Pseudomonas sp. PS01299
TCTGAATGGGGGAGCGGGCTTGCTCGCGAATGCTGTGGGTCAGGCGAGGTGATGGTGACTGACACGGCCTCTTCGCGAGCAAGCCCGCTCCCACAAGTTTTTGCGGTGACTCAGGGTTGGCCGTTCCCTGCTCCACCATATTTTGCTGGTGCTTTGTGAATGGTGGTCGTCCTTGACCTTGCGCGGTTGTCCCTGCTTTAGAACGCGTAACTGGCCTTCAGGCTGCCACTGAAACCGTGGCTGTCACCACCACCGCTGGCACCGACTTCTGCGCCGACGCTGACCGCGCCGAGGCTGGCCATCAGGTTGACGCCGCCGCTGAACTGGTCGCGGTTGTCGAAGGCGGCGCGTTGTTCGATGTCGAGGCCCAGAAGGTGGCCCTGGCTGTTGACGTCGTTGTTGCCCAGGGTGCGTTCGTAGCCGACTTGTACGCCCGGCACCAGTTGCCATGCGCCCATCGCCACCGGGGCAAATGCCACGTTGAGGTTGGCGACGGCACTGCGGCGGGTGGCGGTGTTGTCGTCGATGTCGAGTGCCAGTTCGCTGCCGTTCTCTTGGAAGCCTTTGAGGTCGAGGTGGCTGACGCGCAAGCCGAGGCTCGGTTCGAGGATCATGCCGTTGACCGGTGCGCGGTAACCCAGCGCCAACGTCGCGCCGGAGAGGTTGCCGTGAGTGTCGCCCTTGGCCGCGCCGAGGCCGCCACCGAGTTCGCGTTTGCTGTCGTAATCGACGTAGCCGGCGCTGGCGTTGGCGTCGACGAACAGGCCACGTTCCAGGCTAGTGAAGCCGTAGCGCGCGCCGAGGTTGAAGAAGGTGAAATCGGTATCGGCCTCGCCGCCCGCGCCGCCGACGGTGCCTTTGCTGTAGCCGAAGCCGCCGCGTGCGCTGAGTTGTTCGGAGAAGCGCTGGGTGATACTAACCATCAGGCCCTGGCTGTGTTCGTTGCTGCTTTCGGCGTGGGACGAGCCGTCGGTGCCGAGGTAACCGGCGAGCGCGGTGGTCCACAAACGGTATTGGCCGACTTTCAGATCGGTGCCGCTGGCGTAGGGTGCGGCGGCTTGTTCGATCAGCGCGTTCTGCCGCAGCAAGTAACTGGCGGCGTCGGCGTGAACTTGACCGCCAACCTGGGATTCGACACCGCCGAGGGTGCCGGCGTCGATGGCCGATTGCAGGTAGTAGTTGTAGGCGCTGTAGGTGCCGGACAGGTTGGTGTTCTGCAACTCGCGGAGCAATTGGGCACCGGCAGCGGCGTTGCCGATCAACCCCGCCTGACCCGGCAGGCTGTTGTACTCGACCAGTTTGCCGCGCAACACGTAGATGGTTTCCTGCGACAGGCCGAGGCCTTGTTTGAGGTAGTTGTCCATGCTGCCGTATTCGGCGGTGACCTCATCCAGACCGGCCTGGAGGTAACTGGCCTGCACGCCGAGCAGCGGCGCGTACACCGAAGCCATGCTTGGCGGCATTGCTTTAAGAGTCGCGGCGACGCGGGCGGCGGTGTAGTCGTTGGTCGCCAGGTAGTTGGCCATGATGGTCGCGTTATCGACCCCGGCGATGCTCTGCAGCACGGCGGCGGTCCAGCCGGTGCGGTCCTTGCCGGCGGTGCAATGGAACAATTGTGCGCCGTCGGTGGTAGCCAGTTCGTTGAACAGCTTGCCGAACTGACCGCGCATCCCGGCGTCGCTGACGAAGGCGCGGTTGGTCTGCTCCATCATGGCGATGGCGTCGGCGGCGCTTTTGAACGACACGGTGGTGATGTTCGCGCCCGAGGTAGTGCTGCCGATAATGTCGATGTTCTGGTAGGTCGCACCGCTCAGCATCGTATCCGGCGTGCCGGCGATTTCGCTCGGCGTGCGCAGGTCGTAGACGGCTTTGATGCCGAGGCTGTTGAGGGTCGCCAGATCCGCTGCCGACGGCGTGATCGCGTTGGAGCGGTAAAACACGCCGCTACGCATGGTGCCGTCGTGGGCGGTGGAATACGCAGTAGTCAGGCCGGCGACATCACGGAAGTTGTCGATGCTTTGCAGGCGCGGCGTGTCGAGCACCACAGGCTCGGCGGCGTGGGCAGCGGCGATGGACAGGCTCAGAACGGACAGCGAACACACAAGACGTTGAAACACAGTGCAGCCTCATTGGAATTAGCGTTGGGCTGGCTACTATCTGCAATCAACTGATACCGAATATGACAGAACGACTGCGCAAGGAAATGGCTGCGCGATCGGGCCGTGGGCTGCGTTTTTTGTCCGTATCTGCCAGAGAGCCACTGTAGGAGTGAGCCTGCTCGCGATAGCGGTGTGTCACAACGCAAATGTCAGCGATATACCGCTATCG
>NZ_JASCPO010000436.1:0-2282 GCF_029960145.1 Pseudomonas sp. PS01299
TGGGAGCGGGCTTGCTCGCGAAGACGTCGGTTCGGCCAACATCTTCATCGACTGACACGACCTCTTCGCGAGCAAGCCCGCTCCCACACTTTTGGCGTGGTCACATCTGGTTCAGGCGTTCGCGCAGGAATTCGACCAGCGCCTGCACCGGGCGCGAAGCCTGGCGGTGCTGCGGATACACCGCCGACAGGGTCAGCGGTTCGGGGCGGTAGTCGTCGAGCACTGGCATCAGCCGCCCGTCCTTCAGCGCCGCGCCGACGATGAACGTCGGCAGATAGGTAATCCCCATTCCCTGCACCGCCGCGTCCCTCAGCAGCTCGCCGTTGTTCACCCGCATGCGTCCGGTGACGTTGACCAGCAGCGGCTTGCCCTGCCCCGCATTGAAGCGCCATTGCACCGAACGACCATGGCCGTACGGCAGGCAGTCGTGGCTGTGCAGGTCTTCGGGATTGAGCGGCGTGCCGCGTTCGGCCAGATATGCCGGGCTGGCGCAGTACACCCGTTCGATGGCGGCGATGCGCCGCGCAATCAACGTCGAGTCTTCCAGCACACCAATGCGCAGCGCCAAGTCATAACCTTCGCCAAGCAGATCCACCGGGCGGTCGCTCAAATCCACCTCCACGGTGACATCGCGATAGCGCTGCAGGAACAGCGGCAGCAGACACCCCAGATGCGCGACGGCAAACGACAGCGGCGCACTGACGCGAATGGTCCCGCGCGGCTCGGCGGTCTGCCCGGCGATGCCCTGCTCGACCTGTTCCACTTCGCCCAGCAGACGCAGCGCCGATTCGTAGTAGCTCTGGCCCAGTGGCGTGACGTCGAGGCGTCGGGTGGAACGGTTCAACAGCCGCACACCGAGGCGCTCTTCGAGCTGCATCAAACGGCGGCTGACGAACTGCTTGGACAGGCCCAACTGATCGGCCGCAGCAGTGAAACTGCCGGAGTCCATGACCTGGCAAAAAATACGCATGTCTTCGAACGGGTTCATTGTCACTCTCTGGTAGACAGTCAAACGCTTTATAGCCGCTTTTTCACTTTTCGACAGCTCATTAATCTGTGCTCACGGTTTGAAAACAGCCCGACACAACACCAATAACTTTCGAAAATGGAATTGAGCATGAACATCAAAAAAACCCTGACCGCATCCCTCCTCGCCCTGTCCATCGGTAACGCATTCGCCGCCGGCAGCCCGGGTGTCGAACACAACACCCAGGCGTTCCTCGAAGCCCTCGCCGCCGGCGGCGGCAAACCGCTGGAGCAACTCAGCCCGAAGGATGCCCGTGCAGTGCTGACCGGCGCTCAGGCCTCGGTAAAGGTTGACCTGTCCGGAGTTGAAGTCAGTGACAAGGCAATCAAGGTCGATGGCCAGACGATCAACCTCAAAGTGGTGCGTCCGGCCAAGGTCAAAGGTGAATTGCCGGTGTTCATGTTCTTCCACGGCGGCGGTTGGGTGTTGGGGGATTACCCGACCCACCAACGCCTGATTCGCGATCTGGTGGTCGGTTCTGGAGCGGTCGCGGTGTACGTCGATTACACGCCGTCGCCGGAAGCGCAGTACCCGACAGCGATCAACCAGGCCTATGCGGCGACCAAATGGGTGGCTGAGCATGGCAAGGACATTGGCGTCGACGGCAAGCGTCTGGCGGTGGCCGGCAACAGCGTCGGCGGCAACATGGCGGCGGTCGTGGCGCTGATGGCCAAGGAACAGCAAACCCCGGCCCTGCGTTTCCAGTTGCTGATGTGGCCGGTGACCAACGCACAGTTCGACGACGGCTCGTACCAGCAATTCGCCGAGGGCCACTTCCTCACCAAGGGCATGATGCAATGGTTCTGGGACAACTACACCACCAACCCGGCCGAGCGCGCACAGATCCACGCCTCGCCACTGAACGCCAGCAGCGAACAGCTCAAGGGCCTGCCCGCCGCGCTGGTGCAGACCGCCGAGTTCGACGTGTTGCGTGATGAAGGCGAAGGCTATGCGCGGCATCTGGATGCGGCCGGTGTGCCGGTGACGTCGGTGCGTTACAACGGGATGATTCATGACTTTGGCCTGCTCAATCCGCTGAGTCAGATTCCCGAAGTGAAAGCGGCCGTGCGGCAGGCCGCGGCTGAGCTGAAGACGCATCTGAACTGAGCCCCCCTCACTCGCCACACCTGACGGTGTGGCGATTTTTTTGTCTGCAGGAACCCTTGTGGTGAGGGGATTCATCCCCGATGGGTTGCGAAGCGACCCCGCCGTTAACCAGAAAGGCAGGGGACTGCTGCGCAGTCCATCGGGGATG
>NZ_JASCPO010000437.1:0-2274 GCF_029960145.1 Pseudomonas sp. PS01299
AATTGGCCCCGCCCAACCCATTGGGGGCGGGGGCTGGCCCGCGAATGCGGTGTGCCAGCCAACACCTTAAGTGCCTGACACGGCCTCTTCGCGAGCAAGCCCGCTCCCACAGTTTTAACCGGGTGTTGCTGTAACCATCGGCTCAGCGCATTTCGATGTGGGTGCGGGCCTGCTCGCAGCGGCAGTTCCTGCAGATCGGGCACCATCAAGCGGCGTGGGGTGAGCCGGGCTGGGTGGCGGTATGTTCAGGCGAATACATCCAGCGCATCAACGAATGCCGGCCGCTGATCCCCAGTTTGATCGCGGCGCGTTTGAGGTAGCTTTCCACTGTGTTGACCTTCAACTGCAACTGCTCGGCCAGCTCCGGTGCGGTACGCCCGGCGAGCAGGCCGATGCACACTTCGGTTTCGCGATTGGACAGCCTCAGGCCCAGTTGCTGCAAACGCTCGTTGAAGCGCAGCCGCAGGTTTTCCAGGCCCTGTTGCGCGCCATCAGCGCTGGGCGACGGGTCTTCTGTGTTGGTCTGCTGGGGTTGCAGGGCGTGAATGTGTTTTTCCACCATCGGCAACAGCACCGGAGATATGTCCTGCAACAAACTCTGCTCCTGAGCCGAGAAGCGCTGCGACTGGTCGTTGCGATACACCGAAATCACGTAGCGGTAGCCGTCCTTGCGCCGGGTCAGGTGCAGCTGCGAGGCATCGGCGCTGGCCGCGTCTGGCGTGTCCATCGGCTCGCTCGAGCGTGCGGCAATCTGTTCGCAGAATACCGTTTCAGCCTGCTGGGCCGAGTCTTGGCCGGTTTCCGGCGGGTTGCGATGGGCGGGGCGGCCCACCGGCTCGACGCGCATCTGGCGAATGTGTGTGGCGTCCACCGCCAGTTGTGTCTGGATCAGGTCATGCAGCATCCGCGGAAAGTGCCGGCTGCCGGTGCTCGCAATGACTTTACCGATGTGGGGAAACAGGTGTGAATTCATAAACATCATCCATGAGTTGCAGGTGAAACAGTCCCATTCCTGACCTGCGTCGAGCATGTTCCCTGGTCGGCGCAAATGTCAGGATGTGGATCCTATCCTAGTACAACGTTTGAAAGACGGTTTAATGAAGGTGTTATTAGCTCATAACCTCATTCGAGCTTTTCCGGCGCCACCACCCACACACTGCATGGCATCCGGTACAGCAGGTGTTCGACGGTGCTACCGATCAGGCGGCCCATGCCCCGGTGCGCGACGCGGCCCATGACGATTAGGTCAATGTCGTACGCGTCGGCGTAACTGGCCAGTACCTTGGCCGGGTCGCCCATGATCATGTGCTGGTTTTCTGCCGGAATATCGTTGCGCTCGGCCAGTTCACAAAAGGCTTCGCCCTGGGCATCGAACAGCGCCTTGGCGGCGCTGGAGGAAAAGAACGCCGAGGCATGATCGAAACCGAATTCGGCGGCGCTGATCGAGGACAGGTCGTGAGCGTAGATCACGTCCAGCTCGGCTTTACACAAACTTGCCAGTTTGCCGGCTTCGTACAGAATCCGGTCGTTCAGACCCTGGTACTGCCCATCGCGATGGAACGGGTCGACCGCCGCGACAATACGCCGTGGCAGAGCATGTTGCACATGGCTGACAAAGTGCAGCGGCACCGGGCACTCGCGCAGCAGATGCACATCCAGCGGGGTGAACATCAGGCGTGACAGCAGCGATTCGTGCTCCAGTGCCTTGATCAGCGCCGCCATCGGCTGTTCGCGCAGGTGAATGAGGATTTCCTCCAGCGGACTTTCGACCCAGACCACCTCGGTGGTGACGTGCACCCCGAGTTTGCGCAGCGGCCGAGCCTGGTCTTCGAGCCATTGGTGATGGCGCTCGACGTAGCCCAGGCGCATTTGCTCCAGCGCCTGTTCATTGACCAGCCCGGCAGTCGCCAGGCCTTCCAGATAATCGAACGCAACGATGTGCAAGGCCGCGTCAGACGCCTTGGCCAGCGCGGCGGCGCGTTCGAAAGCCGGGCTGTTTTTCATCAGGGGCGAAACCACCAGCATGAAACGCGATTGCTCAGACATGACAAATCTCCCGTGGTTGATCGCACACACGACGCGAAAAGGCGGCGCGGTGTTCGTGCCGTGAGCCTTGCGCCCATCGTGGCGCCGGTGTGGCGGGCGGGATTGATATTTGTCAACGGGACGATTCGGCAGCACAGCTCATCGGACGCGCGGTATGTGGTGACCGTAATGGCCCCTTCGCGAGCAAGCCCGCTCCCACGGGGGGATGCGATGTTCACGGGTTGGGTG
>NZ_JASCPO010000438.1:0-2245 GCF_029960145.1 Pseudomonas sp. PS01299
CGCGAATGCGGCGGTTCAGCCACCATCATTGTTGAATGACCCACCGCATTCGCGAGCAAGCCCGCTCCCACAGGGTTCTCGGTGTTCTTTCCAGCGGGTGGCAACGCCGGCATCGAGGCCGAACAGGTCGAGCACTCTGCCGAGGCTGTGATCGACCATCTGCGCCAGGCTCTCGGGCCGGGCGTAGAACGCCGGCACCGGCGGGGCGATGATTCCGCCCATCTCGGTCACGGCAGTCATGTTGCGCAGGTGGGCGAGGGTCAGCGGCGTTTCGCGGGCCATCAGCACCAGCGTGCGGCGTTCCTTGAGGGTGACGTCGGCGGCGCGGCCGATCAGCCCGGAAGACGTGCCGGTGGCGATCTCCGCCAGGGTGCGCATCGAACACGGCGCGACCACCATGCCCAGGCAGCGAAACGAACCGCTGGCGATCCCGGCCGCGACGTCATCGGCGCGGTGGTAGTGGCTGGCAAGCGCAGTGACCTCGGCCAGTTTGTAGTCGGTTTCATGGGCCATGGTCAGCAGCGCGGCGCGGCTGATGATCAGGTGGCTTTCGATGTCCAGTTCGGCGAGTAATTGCAAAAGACGCACGCCGTAGATGAAGCCGGACGCGCCACTGATGCCGACCACCAGCCGCTGGCGGCTCACGATGCCAGCCCTTTGAGCAGTTGCCGCGCACGTTCGAGCACGTCCTGATCGAGCTGCGCCTTGATCCCGTCGAAGCCCGAGCCACGGGTGGCGTCCAGGCCCATGCGCGAAGTGGTGCCGTTGACCGAGGACGACGGATCCAGGGGGCTGCCGGGCAAACCGTCGATCACGAAAATATCCAGATGCGGCTGGAAATGCGCGGCCAGTGCCCACAACACCTGGCTGTCGTCGGTGATATCGATATCGCTGTCCACCGCGATCACGTTTTTCAGATAAGGATCCCAGCCGAGCAGGGCCAGCATGATTTGCCGCGCCTCGCCGTCGCGGCTCTGATCCAGCGCCACGTAGCAATGAAAATGCGTGCCGGAGTTCGGGTAATGCACGGCGGTGACGGCAGGGAAGCGCGCCTTGAGTTTTTCGCTCATTTCCGCTTCGCGCGGTAGCCGCGCCAGGGTCAGATGCTCGGCGTAGCGGCCGCCCATCACGTCCACCAGCCAGGCGTCCTTGCGCCGCAACAGGGTGTCGACGCGCAGCACGTTGTTGGTCGAGCGATCCGAGGAGTAACCGCTGAACTCGCCGAACGGGCCTTCCTCGGCGTAGGCCGTCGGGTCGATGGCGCCTTCGAGGACGAACTCGGCGTATGCCGGGACGCCGATGCCGTAGCGCGGGGTCTTGACCAGTTCCAGCGGTGCGCCGAACAAGCCGCCGGCGACGGCGCGTTCATCGCTGCCGTAGGGTAAACGCGCTGCCGCCGCGAGCATGAACAACGGATGTGCACCGACCACCATCGCCACGCGCAATTCTTCGCCGCGCTCACGGGCGGTCTGCAGCATCCGCCACAGGTGTCCGCGCGAGTGCAGGCTGGTCGCCAGGGACTGGCGAGCGTGGCGCATCGAGCGGTGGTAGCTCATGTTGGCGATGCCGGTCAGCGGGTCCTCGGCGATGATGATCGCGTTGGTGATGTACGGCCCGCGATCGCTGTCGAAGTGCTTGAGCATCGGCAGCAGCGCCAGATCCACGGCTTCGCCTTCGAACACTTCATCAAGCACCGGGCCGCTTTCCACGTAGCGCGGGGCGATGGGCTGGTTGGCGCGACGCTGGAAGGTTTCGTGCAGTTGTGCCGGGGTGACACCGAACAACCGGGCAACGCGGGTGCGGGAGGCGAACAGGTTAGTTGCCACCGTTACCTTGAGGCCGCCGACGTTTTCGCAGATCAGCAACGGATCGCGACCCTGTGCGGCGAGGGCATCGACCAGGGCGGTGATGTCCTGATCGGCAGAAACAGATTGGGTGATGGTCAGCACATCGTCCGGGTATTCACGGCGATAGGCGTCGATGAACACGTGAAAGTCCTGAGAATCGCCGAGCGTCGAACGGGTCATGGTTTCACCTCGTAAAAAGCAGGCACGCAGGGATGAGAGGGCGTTCGATCGAGCAGCCGTTGGCCTGCCGGTCGAGGGAACGCCGGGTCATCTTCGTGCCTGTAAAGTCGCTGTGTAACTGTCGTAACACGGCCCCAATGTGGGAGCGGGCTTGCTCGCGAATGCGGTGGATCAGCCACCTTCATTGTTGAATGAAGCACCGCTTTCGCGAGCAAGCC
>NZ_JASCPO010000439.1:0-2151 GCF_029960145.1 Pseudomonas sp. PS01299
CCAACGCCCTTTCTCCCTGTGGGAGGGGGCTTGCTCCCGAAGGCGGTGTGTCATTCAGAAATTGTCTGACTGACACGGCCAATTCGGGAGCAAGCCCCCTCCCACAATGAATAGGCGGTGCGACTTGAATTTAAGGATTCACCATGATTCCCAACGAAGACCAGACCCAGATCCGCGACATGGCTCGGCAGTTCGCCGAGGAACGGCTGAAACCGTTCGCCGCCGAGTGGGATCGCGAGCATCGTTTCCCCAAGGAAGCCATCGGCGAGATGGCCGAACTGGGCTTCTTCGGCATGCTCGTGCCGGAGCAATGGGGCGGCTGTGACACCGGCTACCTGGCGTACGCCATGGCCCTGGAAGAAATCGCCGCCGGCGACGGCGCCTGCTCGACCATCATGAGCGTGCACAACTCGGTGGGCTGTGTGCCGATCCTCAAGTTCGGCAACGACGATCAGCGCGAACGCTTCCTCAAACCGCTGGCCAGCGGCGCCATGCTCGGCGCCTTCGCCTTGACCGAACCGCAGGCCGGTTCCGACGCCAGTAGCCTGAAAACCCGCGCACGGTTGGAAGGTGATCATTACGTGCTGAACGGCTGCAAACAGTTCATCACTTCCGGGCAGAACGCCGGGATCGTGATCGTGTTTGCGGTGACCGATCCGAGTGCCGGCAAACGCGGGATCACGGCGTTCATCGTGCCCACCGATTCGCCGGGCTATAAAGTCGCGCGGGTCGAAGACAAGCTCGGCCAGCACGCGTCGGACACCTGCCAGATTCTGTTTGAAGACGTGAAGGTGCCGGTCGCCAACCGCTTGGGTGAGGAGGGCGAAGGCTACAAGATTGCCTTGGCCAACCTCGAAGGTGGACGCGTCGGCATCGCTTCGCAAGCGGTGGGCATGGCCCGTGCCGCGTTCGAAGCGGCCCGCGATTACGCCCGTGAGCGCGACACTTTCGGCAAACCAATCATCGAGCACCAGGCCGTGGCCTTCCGTCTCGCCGACATGGCCACGCAGATCGTCGTTGCCCGGCAAATGGTGCATTACGCCGCTGCCCTGCGTGACAGCGGTCAGCCGGCGCTGGTCGAGGCTTCGATGGCCAAACTGTTCGCCTCGGAAATGGCCGAGAAGGTCTGCTCGATGGCGTTGCAGACGCTGGGCGGTTACGGTTACCTCAACGACTTCCCGCTGGAGCGCATCTACCGCGACGTGCGCGTGTGCCAGATCTACGAAGGCACCAGCGACATTCAGCGCATGGTTATTTCGCGCAATCTCTGACAAGGAATCTTGCCCATGACTTACGAAACGATTCTGCTGGAAAACCACGGCCGCGTCGGCCTGATCACCCTCAACCGCCCACAGGCGCTGAACGCCCTGAACGCGCAACTGGTCAGCGAAGTGAACCATGCCCTCGATGGTCTGGAAGCGGATGCGAACATCGGTTGCATCGTCATCACCGGTTCGAAGAAAGCCTTCGCCGCCGGCGCCGACATCAAGGAAATGGCCGAACTGACCTATCCGCAGATCTACATGGATGATCTGTTCAGCGACAGCGACCGTGTGGCCAACCGCCGTAAGCCGATCATTGCTGCGGTCAACGGCTTTGCCCTCGGTGGCGGCTGCGAACTGGCGCTGATGTGCGACTTCATCCTGGCCGGTGACAACGCCAAATTCGGTCAGCCGGAAATCAACCTCGGCGTGCTCCCGGGCATGGGCGGCACCCAGCGCCTGACCCGCGCGGTGGGTAAGGCCAAGGCCATGGAAATGTGCCTCAGCGGGCGGATGATCGATGCGGTGGAAGCCGAACGCTGCGGCATCGTTGCGCGGATCGTGCCGAGTGATGAACTGCTCGACGAGGCGTTGAAAGTCGCCGCGGTGATCGCCAGCAAGTCGTTGCCGATTGCGATGATGATCAAGGAAAGCGTCAACCGCGCCTTTGAGGTCAACCTGACCGAAGGCGTGCGCTTCGAGCGCCGGGTGTTCCATGCGGCGTTCGCCACGCAGGATCAGAAGGAAGGCATGGCGGCGTTTGTGGCCAAGCGGACGCCGGAGTTTCAGGGCAAGTAATGCGCTGACCTAATTGACGCCTTCGCGAGCAAGCCCGCTCCCACATGGGATTTGTGTACGACGCAGATCCAATGTGGGAGCGGGCTTGCTC
>NZ_JASCPO010000043.1:0-37278 GCF_029960145.1 Pseudomonas sp. PS01299
AGCAAGCCCGCTCCCACATGGGAACGCATTCCAAATTGTGGGAGCGGGCTTGCTCGCGAAGGGTCCATCAGCATCAGCCGATAAATACCAGACAAACAAAAAGGCCCGCATCGCTGCGGGCCTCTTCATTTATAGCGGTAGAGCGGGGGACTTAACCCGCCACCAACACCCGTATCGCTTCCAGACGCAATGCCGCTTTATCCAGCATCGCCAGACCCAGTTCACGCTGCTTGCGCAACGCATCCAGTTCGCTGTCGCGTACAGTCGGGTTGACTGCTTGCAACGCGGTCAGGCGCGCCAGTTCTTCCTCGGTGTCGGCTGCCAGACGACGACGGGCCTCGGCCACGCGCTCGGCGTGACGCGGGGTGATCTTGTCTTCACCGGCGTTGATCCGTGGTGTCAGCTGATCGCGCTGGGCCTGGATGAACTTGTTGGCGCTGGCGCGGGGCACGCTTTCCAGTTGATCGTTCAAGGTTTCGAACGAGACGCGGGCCGACAGATCGTTGCCGTTGGCGTCGAGCAGGCAGCGCAGGGCGGCCGGCGGCAGGTAGCGGCCCAGTTGCAGCGAACGCGGCGCAACCACTTCGCTGACGTAGAGCAGTTCCAGCAACACCGTGCCCGGTTTCAGTGCCTTGTTCTTGATCAGGGCGACGGCGGTGTTGCCCATCGAGCCGGACAGCACCAGATCCATGCCGCCCTGCACCATCGGGTGTTCCCAGGTGATGAACTGCATGTCTTCGCGCGACAGCGCCTGGTTGCGGTCGTAGGTGATGGTCACGCCTTCGTCATCGCCCAGCGGGAAGCTGGCGTCGAGCATCTTCTCGCTCGGCTTGAGGATCAGGGCGTTTTCCGAATGGTCTTCGCTGTCGATGCCGAACGCGTCGAACAGGGTTTCCATATAGATCGGCAGGGCGAACTGATCGTCTTGCTCAAGGATGTCCTCGACCAACTGATCGCCTTCGCCCGAACCGCCGGAGTTCAGCTCCAGCAGACGGTCGCGGCCGGTGTGCAGCTCGGCTTCCAGACGCTCACGCTCGGTGCGCGCTTCGTCGATCAGCGCTTGCCATTCGCCGTCATCGGCTTCTTCGAGCAGCGGCAGCAGGCGCGGGCCGAACTGGTGCTGCAAGGCGTTGCCGGTCGGGCAGGTGTTGAGGAACGCGTTCAGCGCTTCGTGGTACCACTGGAACAGACGCTCTTGCGGGCTGGTTTCCAGGTACGGCACGTGCAGTTCGATGATGTGCTTCTGGCCGATCCGGTCGAGACGACCGATACGCTGCTCAAGCAGGTCCGGGTGCGACGGCAGATCGAACAGCACCAGGTGGTGAGCGAACTGGAAGTTGCGACCTTCACTGCCGATTTCCGAGCAGATCAGCACTTGCGCGCCGAACTCTTCGTCGGCGAAGTAGGCGGCGGCGCGGTCACGCTCAAGGATGTTCATGCCTTCATGGAACACCGTGGCCGGGATGCCGGAACGCACGCGCAGCGCGTCTTCCAGGTCCATCGCGGTTTCGGCGTGGGCGCAGATCACCAGCACTTTGGTGCGCTTGAGCATTTTCAGCTGATCGATCAGCCACTCGACGCGCGGGTCGAATTTCCACCAGCGCTCTTCTTCGCTGGCGTCCGGCTGGGCCTGGAAGCTGACTTCCGGGTACAGCTCGGCGTGATCACCCAGCGGCAGTTCGAGGTATTCGTCCGGGCATGGCAGCGGGTACGGGTGCAGTTTGCGCTCGGGGAAACCCTGCACCGCGGCGCGGGTGTTACGGAACAGCACGCGGCCGGTGCCGTGGCGGTCGAGCAGCTCGCGTACCAGACGGGCGCTGGCTTCGCTATCGCCATCGTTGACCGCGGTCAGCAGGGCTTCGCCTTCGTTGCCGAGGAAACCGTGGATGGTCTTGTGCGCTTCCGGCGACAGGCGCCCCTTGTCGAGCAGTTCCTGAACGGCTTCGGCCACCGGGCGATAGTTCTCGCTCTCGGCGCGGAACGCGGCCAGGTCATGGAAACGGTTCGGATCGAGCAGGCGCAGACGGGCGAAGTGGCTGTCCTGACCGAGCTGTTCCGGGGTGGCGGTGAGCAGCAGCACGCCGGGAATCACTTCAGCCAGTTGTTCGACCAGCGAATACTCGGGGCTGGCCTTGTCTTCGTGCCACACCAGGTGGTGGGCTTCGTCGACCACCATCAGGTCCCAGCCGGCGGCGAACAAGGCGTCCTGCGCCTTCTCGTCTTCGACCAGCCACTCCAGGGCAACCAATGCCAGTTGGGTGTCTTCGAACGGGTTGGTGGCATCGCTTTCGATGAAGCGTTCTTCGTCGAACAGCGCGACCTGCAGGTTGAAGCGGCGGCGCATTTCCACCAGCCACTGGTGCTGGAGGTTTTCCGGGACCAGGATCAGCACGCGATTGGCGCGGCCCGACAGCAGTTGGCGATGGATCACCAGACCGGCTTCGATGGTTTTACCCAGACCCACTTCGTCCGCCAGCAGAACCCGCGGCGCGATACGGTCGGCGACTTCACGGGCAATGTGCAGCTGGTGCGCGATCGGTTGCGCACGCACGCCGCCCAGGCCCCAGAGCGAGGACTGCAACTGGCGGCTGGTGTGTTCCAGGGTGTTGTAGCGCAGGGAGAACCACGACAGCGGGTCGATCTGCCCGGCGAACAGACGATCGCTGGCCAGACGGAACTGAATGAAGTTCGACAGCTGGGTTTCCGGCAGGGTGACGGCTTCGTTCTGCCCGTTGAGACCGTGATAGACCATCAGCCCGTCGACGTCGTCGACTTCGCGCACGGTCATCTTCCAACCTTCGAAGTGAGTAATGGTGTCACCCGGCGAGAACCGCACGCGGGTGAGGGGCGCATTCCGTAGCGCGTACTGGCGGGTTTCGCCAGTGGCCGGGTAAAGCACGGTCAACAAGCGGCCGTCCTGTGCCAGAACGGTGCCTAAACCAAGCTCTGCTTCGCTGTCACTGATCCAGCGTTGCCCCGGTTGATACTGCTGCGCCATGCTGCCTGACTCCCACCTTGAAAAAGCGGGCTATCTTAACGGAATGCAGGCTTCAGGGCCAAAGATTACTGGGCAGAAGCTGCCGCAGGCTTCGATCTTTTGATCTACGGAAACACCTGAGTTCTACGTTGTCCCATGAAAAGATCGCAGCCTTCGGCAGCTCCTACAGTGCCAACCCGGTCACAAGTTTGCGACCAGTGGCTCAAGGCGCCTTTGCCGCAGCCGATAGCCTGCTGACAGGAGACCCTTTATATGCTGCCACCGATGCTCCCCCTGAGCGCTGTGCCGATCACTTCCCAGCAGGATCCGATTCGCCAGCGGCCGGACATTCCTCCGGTGGTGCCGGTGCAGGAAAGCTCCAACGAAAGCACGATCGATCTGCAAAAACGCGACCCGGAAGAGGATCGACTGCTGGCGCGCGAGGAACAGCGCCGTCAGCAGGAACGTGATCGTCGCCGCCGCGAAGCCGACGAAGACCCGGAAGAACATCTGGCCGTGCCGGGCACCGAGCTGAATGCCGACAACACCGTGCCGGTGGTGCCGCTGATGGAAGATCAGCCGCGTCAGGGCTTGTGGGTCGATATCGAGATCTGAGTCTGCTTATTTACATCAATTGTTGTCGAGCGCTGGCGTCAGGCTGCATGATTGGCGCAGTCCTGCCTCTGATGCGGCAGTTGTGTTTTCTTCAAGTGATGCGCTGAACGTCATGAGCCAAGATGAAAAACTGATCGACCTCGGCACCGAGCGCGCCAAGCGTGTGCATGATCTCAACGAAAAGCGGCTGAACGAAGTGCGCAAGGCCTTCGAGCAAGCCATGCCGTTGGGAAAAGCTCAGAAAAAGCCGAAAAAGAAACCGAAAAAGCGTTGATCTTCCCCTGCATCCTTTGATGCAGGTCAGTTATTTTCCCGCCTTTGCCTTCTGTGTTGACCGGACTTGATCCTGGTCAATTTCTGCGCCTGCGCGATTGGTTAACTTAGCTCCATCGCAGCAAAGCAGGGGCCAGGAGGCCACAGTCATGTTTTTCGATAACGTGGTGTTTGCCGGGGTTCTGACCGTGGGGCTCATGGTTCTGTTTTTTGCAGGGTTTGGATTTTTTATCTGGAAGGATGCGAATAAGCGCAAGAAGTAGGTCTTTCCGGGTTTGATGAGCACGCAAGGCATTTTGGGCAACTTCGGTTGCCCTTTTTTTTTGTGTTTTTGGCGGCCGCTGGGCCGACCATGTTCTTGGGGTTTTGGGTGTATATCCGTTGCTGCGGGTGTTGCTTATTACGGTTCCGCCCTTACGGCGGGTCACCTTTTCCAAACGCCGAAAAGGTAACCCAAAAGGCTTTACCCTGACGTTCGGCCCTCGCTTAGGCTCGGGTTCCTTCGCTGCGGGATTCATCCGGGGGGCAGCGCCTACGGTTTGCTTCGCTGCACCTCCTCTCGCTGTGTTTGGCTGCGCCAAACGGTCGCTGCGCTCCCACCCCCGGACAAATCCCTCCACTCAGCCTGCCGACGGGCCCTCAGATCAAAAGCTTTACTCGAGCTAACGCTCATCGTGTTGAGTGGTGGAAAAGCGTGGGCTCGGCTTTTGCTTTTCTGTAGGAGCCAGCCTGCTGGCGATGGCGGCCTACGAGCCGACCGATCTCCAACTGAATACACCCACTCCAACTGTGGGAGCGGGCTTGCTCGCGAAGGCGTCCTGTCAGCCAACCAATCTCCAACTGAAAATACCCAATCTCAAGTAGGAGCTGCCGAAGGCTGCGATCTTTTGATTTGGCTTTGGCTTTGGCTTTGGCTTTGGCTTTGGCTTTGGCTTTGGCTTTGGCTTTGGCTTTGGCTCTTGCTCTTGATGTGGCTTTTGATCTTCAGCCCCTTCGGCAGGCCGAGCGTAGGTGTCCATCAGGGGGTTAGGCGCGCAGCGCCATGCGGCGAAGCCGCATACATCGAGAGGAGGTGCAGCGAAGCAAACCGGAGGCGATGCCCCCTGATGGACACCGTAGCGAGGGAACACTGAGCCTAAGCGAAGTGCCGTACGCCGGGGGAAGCCTTTTTGGTTACTTTTTCGGCGTTTGGAAAAAGTGACCCGCCGTAAGGGCGGAACCATAGGAGGCCGTTACCGCAGCAACGGATATGCTCACAAAACCAAACCCAAAAAAAAGGCGCGATCCTCAAGAATCGCGCCTTTCTCATGTGCTGCGGTCTATCAGCTACCCAACGCTTTGGACGCCAGCCAGAACAACCCAGCCGACAACGCCACAGTCGCTGGCAAGGTCAGCACCCACGCCAGCAGGATAGTGCGAACAGTCCCACCCTGCAGGCCGCTCTTGTTGGCGACCATGGTGCCGGCCACGCCCGAGGACAGCACGTGAGTGGTCGATACCGGCAGACTGAAGATGTTGGCCATACCGATCAAACTGGCGGTAGTGATCTGCGCCGACATGCCTTGAGAGTAGGTCATGCCCTGCTTGCCGATCTTCTCGCCGATGGTCAGTACCACGCGTTTCCAGCCGACCATGGTACCCAGGCCGAGGGCCAGGGCCACCGCCAGAATCACCCAGAACGGGGCGTATTCGGTGGTGGTGGTCAGGTCTTTGCGCAGTTTGTCCAGGTCAGCCTTCTCACGCGCTTCCAGGCCTGGCAGCTTGCCGACTTTCTTCGCGGTGTCGTCCAGGCACAGCAAGTAACGACGCACTTCGATGCGGCTTTCCGAGGACAGCGAATGGTAGTCCGCTACACCTTTAAGGGTGCCAAGCAGGGCGTTGATGGTCGGTTCGGTCTGCTGCGGGTTGCAGCGGAATTTCTCCGGCAGATCGCCTTCAACACTTTTGCCCAGGGCCAGGAATTCGCCCAGAGAATCGGCATTGCGCTTGTAGAACTGGCTCAGGTGCAGGGTCGCGTCGCGGGTGCGCTCGATCTGGTAGGTGGTGCTGCTCAGGTCGAGGACGAACTGCGCAGGCACGATACCGATCAGTACCAGCATGATCAGGCCGATGCCTTTCTGGCCATCGTTGGAACCGTGCACGAAGCTCACGGCCATGGCCGAGATTACCAGGACCAGGCGGTTCCAGAACGGCGGGTGCTTCTTGTCGTCGATCTTGCGGCGCTGTTCCGGGGTCTTGTGCATCTTCGACAGCGGGCGCCACCACTTCAGGCCGATCAGTATCAGCGCGGCGATCAGGAAACCGGCCATTGGCGAGAACACCAGCGAGGCGCCAATGTCGATCGCTTTCTGCCAGTTCACGCCGTCGGCCAACGGGATGTTGTTGATCAGGGCATTGGCCAGGCCGACGCCGAGGATCGAGCCGATCAGGGTGTGGGAACTGGAGGCCGGGATACCGAAGTACCAGGTGCCTAGGTTCCAGGTGATCGCCGCGGCGAGCAACGAGAACACCATCGCCAGGCCATGGCCGGTGTTCACATTGATCAGCAGTTCTACCGGCAGCAGGTGAACAATGGCATACGCCACGCCAACGCCGCCCAGCAACACGCCGAGGAAGTTGAACACACCGGAGAAGAACACCGCCAGGTGAGGCGGCATGGCTTTGGTGTAGATAACAGTGGCTACCGCGTTAGCGGTGTCATGAAATCCATTGATGAACTCGAAGGCGAGGACAAACGTCAGGGCGAGCAAGAGGCTCACAAGCACCCAAGCATCCAGTCCGCTGAATAAATCGATCATGAAGGTTTTCTGACCCGGTCATAAGGGGGCGCGATTATGCCAGAAAAGACTGGAAATCGATCCCCTACCTGCTCATCGGTAGCAATCAATGTCGAATTAAATTGTTGCAAGGTGCAATGCCCGAGCATGTTGCAGGGTTTTTCAAGTGTTTGATTAGCTTGAAAAAACCTTCGGGCAGCAGGCATTTCATCGAGCGCGCGCGAGCCTCAAACGCCTGTGTGAAATATCTCTGAAACGAGTCAGACACGCTCCTTTCCCGTGCAGGCCGGGGGAGGTGGGCCGCTACCCGCGGATAGCGGGCGCGCAAGGCATGGTCGGGTCACCGTGCTTTTAGCCGGTGGCGACGCAGACCCTCGAAAATCTCAGGATCGCCCGTTCAGGGCTCTTCGGTTTTGAGTTCTTCTTCCATCTTTTTCAGTTCTTGCTGGAAAACCTGATCCTGAACGGTGGGGCGTTTACGCCATGCCTTGCGTTCCGGTTCGGGTTGGGCGGCGTAGGTGGTGACTTCCCCGCCGTAAACTTCCTTGTAACGTTGTTCCTGGCGCTCAAGTTCCGCGCGCAGTTCGTCTTTCGTCACAGTGCTACCTGTTTGAGTTGAGATAAATGTCTGGTGAAACGCACGGCAACGAGTCGATTGAACACGTCCACCAAAGGGCCATGCCGGTTCAGGCATTGGCGTTATCGGCAGGGCGATCAAGACTTCCATGTTGCAGGCGGCTACGGCACCAGATTAAAACTGACGCAGCATCAGTTTCCTGTTTCAGCAAGCGCGCTGGCGGTGCATGAATAATGAGCGTCAGGCGCTGGCCGGGCTGACGGCAATAGGCATCGGGTCAGCGGGCGGCACCCTCGGCCAGTGAAAACGTGGCGCCACTGAGGTGCATTATAGCGGTCGATTCGGGAATGACTATCTTTGCCAAGTTAAAAACGGTTCGGGATGTGTGATCGTTTTGTTACTGACAAGTTTTATCGCTAGTTGAAATTCGCCGAAACCTTTTAAGGACTCGCGTTCAGTTTCTGGCGCCATTAAGTCGATCAACTAATGCGGCATGCGAAGTTGGATGAACAGGCAGGTGAACGAATGAAGAAGCCAAGAAGGACAGAGGCTGATGGATTGCGATAATCGGTCGGCGGTTCGATAATCGCCCGATGTTGGCGACTCGACTCTTGTACATCCGTCGGCGAGCCGCTTGTATAGCCATTGATCCGTGCCGGAAACAAGGACAAGAAATGAACGATCAAATGCGCAACTCCTTCACCTCCGTGGCACCGCCGATCGTCGCTTCGCCGGCCAAACGCATCCAGGCGCTGACCGGCGATCCGGATTTCATGACCTCGCTGGCCCGTGGCCTGGCGGTGGTGCAGGCGTTTCAGGAGCGCAAGCGGCACCTGACCATCGCCCAGATCAGCCATCGCACAGAAATTCCCCGCGCTGCTGTGCGACGTTGCCTGCACACTCTGATCAAACTGGGTTACGCCACCACCGATGGCCGCACGTACTCGTTGTTGCCCAAAGTGCTGACCCTCGGCCACGCGTATCTGTCGTCGACGCCGCTGGCGGTGTCGGCCCAGCCGTACCTCGACCGCATGAGCGAGCAACTGCACGAAGCCTGCAACATGGCCACGCTCGAAGGTGACGACATTCTGTACATCGCCCGTTCGGCGACCACGCAACGGCTGATCTCGGTGGATCTGTCGGTGGGCGGGCGTCTGCCGGCCTATTGCACATCGATGGGCCGGATCCTGCTGGCGGCGCTGGACGACACCTCGCTGCGCGAATACCTCGACCATGCCGAACTGGTGGCCAAGACCAGCCGCACGCTGCACACCCCCGAAAGTCTGCTCGAATGCCTGCAGGAAGTACGGCAGCAGGGATGGTGCATCGTCGATCAGGAACTCGAACAAGGCCTGCGTTCGATTGCCGTGCCGGTTTACGATGCGTCGGGCCAGGTGGTGGCGGCGCTCAATGTCAGCACCCACGCCGGCCGCGTCAGCCGTACCGAACTGGAACAACGCTTCCTGCCGGGCCTGCTCAGTGCCAGCCGCGACCTCAGCGCGCAGTTGTTCGCCTGATGAAGCTGTTCGATAAACGCACAGTGTTGCGTTTATCGAATTGACGCTAAAAGCCCCGGATCATTAATGTCGCGGCAGCGTCATCCGGCGCAGATTTGAATGAGCCTGCCGGATTGTCGACTCCCATAATAATGACAAGAGGCAACTCACCATGCGCATGCTCCCCGACTGTCTCAGCTCCATTCCCTGTTGCCGGATTCACCGCAACGCCTGATTTCGATCTTCTATTCTTGTGACCGTGCCGCTCTTTGGCCGGCCGCCGTTCGACTGCGTTTTTTGCGTGGAATAAAAATAATGAACCAGCCTCAGTCCGCTGTAGGTAACTGCCTCGACGTGCAGACCTTCATCAATGCCCAACCGATCTCGCGCTATCAGTGGCGGGTGGTGATCCTGTGTTTCCTGATTGTATTTCTCGATGGTCTCGACACCGCGGCGATGGGTTTTATCGCGCCGGCACTGTCCCAGGACTGGGGCATCGACCGCGCCAGCCTTGGCCCGGTAATGAGCGCCGCGTTGATCGGCATGGTCTTCGGCGCACTGGGTTCCGGCCCGCTGGCTGACCGCTTCGGACGCAAAGTGGTGCTGGTTGGCGCGGTGCTGCTGTTCGGCGCTTTCAGCCTGGCCTCGGCCTACAGCACCAACGTCGAGCAACTGCTGGTGTTGCGCTTCCTCACCGGCCTAGGTCTGGGCGCCGGCATGCCCAACGCCACCACGCTGCTCTCGGAATACACCCCGGAGCGCAAGAAATCCTTGCTGGTGACCAGCATGTTCTGCGGCTTCAACCTCGGCATGGCCGGTGGCGGTTTCATTTCGGCGAAGCTGATCCCTGCGTTCGGCTGGCACAGCCTGCTGCTGATCGGCGGGATCCTGCCGCTGATCCTCGCGGTGGTGCTGCTGTTCTGGCTGCCGGAGTCGGCGCGTTTTCTGGTGGTGCGCAATCGCGGCACCGACAAAGTACGCAAGACCTTGTCGCCAATCGATCCGGTCACCGTCGCGCAGGCCTCGAGTTTCAGCGTGCCGGAACAGAAAACCGTCAAGGCGCGCAACGTGTTCGCGGTGATTTTCTCCGGCACCTACAGCGTCGGTACCTTGCTGCTGTGGCTGACCTACTTCATGGGCCTGGTCATCGTTTATCTGCTGACCAGTTGGCTGCCGACCCTGATGCGTGACAGCGGCGCGAGCATGGAGCAGGCGGCGTTCATTGGCGCGTTGTTCCAGTTTGGCGGGGTGTTGAGTGCGGTCGCTGTGGGTTGGGCGATGGACCGCTTCAATCCGCACAAGGTCATCGGCACGTTCTACCTGCTGGCCGGGGTGTTTGCCTACGCGGTGGGGCAGAGCCTGGGCAACATCACGCTGCTCGCGACCTTGGTGTTGGTGGCGGGTATGTGCGTCAACGGCGCGCAATCGGCGATGCCTTCATTGGCGGCACGGTTTTATCCGACCCAGGGCCGGGCGACCGGGGTCTCGTGGATGCTCGGGATTGGCCGCTTTGGCGCGATTCTCGGGGCGTGGATGGGCGCGACGTTGCTGGGCCTGGGCTGGAATTTCGAGCAGGTGCTGACGGCGCTGGTGATTCCGGCGGCGTTGGCGACGACGGCGGTGGTGATCAAAGGCATGGTCAGTCATGCGGATGCGACTTGAGTCGAGTCATTTTGATTTGCGTTGAATGTTCCGACGCCTTCGCGAGCAAGCCCGCTCCCACAGGGAAAACACATTTCAAATGTGGGAGCGGGCTTGCTCGCGAAGCTTTTGCTTGTGATTGATAGGGTGATAACAATCCGTTCGATAAACGAACACTCAGTCGATTATCGGATTGTTTGGCGATTTTCAGCGGCTTAATCTTCAGTGACTCCGGCGCTGAACCTCGCGCCTTTTTATCACTGGCGATTCACTACAAAAACGGGAGCCTGCTCCATGGCTGAGATCCTTTCGCTGCACGACGCGGTGAAGCAATTCGTCAACGACGGCGACACCGTCGCGCTCGAAGGCTTCACTCACCTGATCCCTACGGCGGCAGGTCATGAAATCATTCGGCAGGGCAAGAAAGATCTGACCCTGGTGCGGATGACGCCTGACCTGATCTACGACCAACTGATCGGTGCCGGTTGTGCACGCAAGCTGATCTTTTCCTGGGGCGGCAATCCGGGTGTGGGTTCGCTGCACCGTCTGCGCGATGCGGTCGAGAAGCAGTGGCCGCATGCCCTGGAAATCGAAGAGCACAGCCACGCCGACCTGGCCAACGCCTACGTCGCCGGCGCTTCCGGCCTACCGTTCGCCGTGCTGCGGGCCTACGCCGGTTCCGACCTGCCGAAGGTCAACCCGCTGATCAAGTCCGTGACCTGCCCGTTCACCGGTGAAGTGCTGGCGGCGGTGCCGTCGGTGCGTCCGGACGTCACCGTGATCCACGCGCAGAAAGCCGACCGTCAGGGCAACGTGCTGCTGTGGGGCATTCTCGGCGTGCAGAAAGAAGCGGCACTGGCGGCCAAGCGCTGCATCGTCACCGTCGAGGAAATCGTCGACAACCTCAACGCCCCGATGAACGCTTGCGTGCTGCCGACCTGGGCCTTGAGCGCGGTTTGCCACGTACCCGGCGGCGCGCATCCGTCCTACGCCCACGGTTACACCGAGCGTGACAATCGCTTCTATCAGGCGTGGGATCCGATCGCCCGCGACCGTGAGACATTTACCGCGTGGATCAACGAATACATCCATGGCTGCGCTGACTTCAGCGAGTTCCAGGCCAAGTTGGCCGCTGCTTCGGAGGCCAAGTAATGACTTACACCACCAATGAAATGATGACCGTCGCTGCGGCCCGTCGCCTGAAGAACGGCTCGGTGTGCTTCGTCGGCATCGGCCTGCCGTCGAAAGCCGCCAACCTTGCGCGCCTGACTTCGTCGCCGGACGTGGTGCTGATCTACGAATCAGGTCCGATTGGCGCCAAGCCGAGCGTGCTGCCGCTGTCGATCGGTGATGGTGAACTGGCGGAGACCGCCGACACTGTCGTGCCGACCGGTGAGATTTTTCGCTACTGGCTGCAGGGTGGGCGCATCGACGTCGGTTTTCTCGGCGCGGCGCAGGTCGACCGTTTCGGCAACATCAACACCACCGTGGTCGGCGACTATCACGCGCCGAAAGTGCGCCTGCCGGGTGCCGGTGGCGCGCCGGAAATCGCCGGTTCGGCGAAGAGCGTGTTGATTATCCTCAAACAGTCGGCGCGCTCGTTCGTCGACAAGCTCGACTTCATTACCTCGGTCGGTCACGGCGAAGGCGGCGATTCGCGCAAGCGTCTGGGCCTGCCGGGTGCCGGTCCGGTCGGGATCATCACCGACCTGTGCATCATGGAGCCGGAAGCGGGCACCCACGAATTTGTGGTCACCGCACTGCATCCGGGCGTGACCCGCGAGCAAGTGGTCGCCGCCACCGGTTGGGCGATCCGCTTTGCCGACAACGTTGAAACCACGGCGGCGCCGACCGAGGTCGAACTGACCGCCCTGCGCGATCTCGAAGCGCGCACCGCCGCCGCCCACGGCCAGGCACCGGGAGAAGCATGATGCGTGACGTGTATATCTGCGACGCGATTCGCACACCCATCGGCCGTTTTGGCGGCGGTTTGTCCGCCGTGCGTGCCGACGATCTGGCCGCCGTGCCGATCAAGGCGCTGATGGAACGCAATCCATCGGTGGACTGGAACGCGATCGATGAAGTGTTCCTCGGCTGCGCCAACCAGGCTGGTGAAGACAACCGCAACGTGGCGCGCATGGCGCTGCTGCTGGCGGGTCTGCCGGACAGCGTGCCGGGCGTGACCCTCAACCGTCTCTGCGCTTCGGGCATGGACGCGATCGGCACTGCTTTCCGTGCGATTGCCAGCGGCGAGATGGAGCTGGCGATTGCCGGCGGCGTCGAGTCGATGTCCCGCGCGCCGTTCGTGATGGGCAAGGCGGACGCAGCGTTCTCGCGCAACATGAAACTGGAAGACACCACCATTGGCTGGCGTTTCATCAACCCGCTGATGAAAGCCCAGTACGGCGTCGATGCGATGCCGCAAACCGCCGACAACGTCGCTGACGACTATAAGGTTTCGCGTGCCGATCAGGACGCTTTCGCCCTGCGCAGTCAGCAACGCACGGCCGCTGCACAAGCGGCGGGCTACTTCGCCGAGGAAATCGTCGAAGTGCGGATCGCCCACAAGAAGGGCGAAACCGTGGTCAGCCAGGACGAGCATCCACGCGCCGACACCACGCTTGAAGCGCTGACCAAACTCAAACCGGTCAACGGCCCGGACAAGACGGTTACCGCTGGCAACGCGTCCGGGGTCAACGACGGTGCTGCTGCGCTGATTCTCGCGTCTGCCGAAGCGGTGAAGAAACACGGCCTGACCGCCCGCGCCAAAGTGCTCGGCATGGCCAGTGCCGGTGTCGCACCTCGGGTGATGGGCATCGGCCCGGTGCCAGCGGTGCGCAAACTGATCGAGCGTCTTGGTGTGGCGGTCAGCGATTTCGATGTGATCGAACTCAATGAAGCCTTCGCCAGCCAAGGCCTGGCAGTGCTGCGTGAATTGGGTCTGGCCGACGATGCGCCGCAGGTCAACCCGAACGGTGGCGCGATTGCCTTGGGCCACCCGTTGGGCATGAGCGGGGCGCGACTGGTGCTGACTGCGTTGCATCAGCTGGAAAAGACCGGCGGCAAGAAAGGTCTGGCGACCATGTGCGTCGGCGTCGGGCAGGGTCTGGCCCTGGCCATCGAACGCGTCTGACGCAGCGCGTCGACTGATAAGAACTGAGGAAAGCGAAATGACTGACAAGCCTGGCTACCGTCGTCCGCAGGAAGGCACCCAGCCCGAGTACCTGCACCCGACGTATCAATCCACCAATCTGCGCTCGCCGTCCAAGCCGTTGGTGTTTCTGCCGCATTCGTTGTCGGAGATCACCGGCCCGACCATCGGTGCCGAACGCGTCGCCGAGAAAGACAACGACCTGACCGCGCAGCACGACGGCGAGCCGTTGGGCGAGCGCATCATCATTCACGGCCGTGTGCTCGATGAAAACGGTCTGCCGGTGCCGGGGATTCTGGTGGAGATCTGGCAGGCCAACGCCGCCGGCCGCTACAACCACAAGCGCGATCTGCACGACGCGCCGCTGGACCCGAACTTCACCGGCACCGGCCGCACCGTGACCGACTCCGATGGCTGGTATCAGTTCCAGACCATCAAGCCCGGCGCCTATCCGTGGGGCAACCACCACAACGCGTGGCGCCCGGCGCACATCCATTTCTCGCTGTTCGGGCCGAGCATCCTCACCCGTCTGGTGACGCAGATGTATTTCCCCGGCGACCCGCTGCTGGCCTACGACCCGATCTATAACTGCGTGCCGGACACCTCCGCCAAGGAACGTCTGATCGCCGCTTTCGATCTGGAAAAAACCATTCCGTCCTACGCCCTCGGCTATCGCTGGGACATCGTCTTGCGCGGCCGCGACGCCACGCCGATGGAGAAATAAGATGACGCTGACTGCCACCACGTCCCACACCGTCGGGCCGTACTACCACATCGGCCTGACCTGGCTGAATCGCGAAAACCTCGCGGTCGAACAAACCCTCGGCGAGCGCGTGGCGATCACCGGCCAAGTCGTTGACGGCAACGGCGATGTGGTCAACGACGCGATGCTCGAAGTCTGGCAGGCCAACGCCGCCGGCAAGTACGCGCACCCGGAAGACGAGCAGGACAAACCGCTGGACCCGCATTTCGAAGGTTTTGGCCGGGTGCCGGTGGACGCCGAAGGGCGCTTCCGTTTCACCACGATCAAACCGGGCACGGTCGAAGGCCTGAAGGGCTCGACCCAGGCCCCGCATCTGGTGGTGCTGGTGTTTGCCCGTGGTCTGGTCAAGCACTTGCTGACACGCATCTACTTCGAAGGCGATCCGGCGAACGTCAATGATCCGCTGCTGGAATGTGTGCCGGCGGAGCGCCGCGGGACGTTGCTGGCCAAGCCGGATGCGGCGGGTGTGTATCAGTGGAATGTGATTTTGCAGGGCACTGAGGCGGAGACGGTGTTCTTCGATTATTGATCGCACCTCGTTCCATTGGAGTGAGTTTGTGGTGAGGGGATTTATCCCCGATGGGCTGCGAAGCAGCCCCAAGACCGGAGTTCACGGTGAAACTGACACACCGCGTCTGGCAGATTTGCGAGTGCTGCGCACTCGATCGGGGATGAATCCCCTCGCCACAAGCCCTCTTTCAGAGGAGGGGTTGTGTAATGCCTCGTGGATGTATCTGTGGAACGGGACTGTTGCGAAGTGTGTCTAGACTCTCACCTGTCCCTTCAGAGTAAAAAACAATGACCACTACCACCGCTCATTACACCGGCGAGGAGCGCAGCAAGCGCATCTTCGCCATTGTCGGTGCCTCGTCCGGCAACCTGGTCGAATGGTTCGACTTCTACGTCTACGCCTTCTGCGCGATCTATTTCGCCCCGGCGTTTTTCCCCTCCGACAACCCCACGGTGCAACTGGTCAACACGGCCGGGGTGTTCGCTGCCGGGTTTCTGATGCGCCCGATTGGCGGCTGGATTTTCGGGCGGCTGGCGGACAAGAAGGGCCGCAAGACCTCGATGATGATTTCGGTGCTGATGATGTGCTTCGGCTCCCTGCTCATCGCCTGTCTGCCGACTTACGCCAGCATCGGCGTCTGGGCACCGCTGCTGTTGCTGTTCGCGCGGCTGTTGCAAGGCCTGTCGGTGGGTGGCGAGTACGGCACCACCGCGACCTACATGAGTGAAGTCGCGCTCAAGGGCCAGCGCGGCTTTTTTGCCTCGTTCCAGTACGTGACGCTGATTGGCGGGCAACTGCTGGCGGTGTCGCTGGTGGTGATCCTGCAACAGTTCCTCAGTGAAGATGAACTGCGTGCTTACGGCTGGCGCATTCCGTTTGTGGTCGGTGCGGTGGCGGCGGTGATTTCGCTGTTCCTGCGTCGCTCCCTGAAAGAAACCACCAGCAAGGAAATGCGCGAGAACAAGGACGCCGGCAGCATCCGCGCGCTGTTCCGTGATCACAAAGCCGCGTTCATCACCGTGCTCGGTTACACCGCCGGTGGCTCGTTGATTTTCTACACCTTCACCACGTACATGCAGAAGTACCTGGTGAACACCGCCGGCATGCACGCCAAGACCGCCAGCTACATCATGACCGGCGCGCTGTTCCTGTACATGTGCATGCAGCCGCTGTTCGGCATGCTCGCCGACAAGATCGGCCGACGTAATTCGATGCTCTGGTTCGGCGCGCTCGGCACGCTGTTCACTGTGCCGATCCTGTTGAGCCTGAAAAGCATCAGCAGCCCGATTCTGGCCTTTGCGCTGATCACCGTGGCGCTGGCAATCGTCAGTTTCTACACCTCGATCAGCGGCCTGGTGAAAGCCGAAATGTTCCCGCCGGAAGTCCGCGCCCTCGGCGTCGGTCTGGCCTATGCGGTGGCCAACGCGATCTTCGGCGGTTCGGCGGAATACGTGGCCCTGAGCCTGAAGGCCGGGGGCATGGAAAACGCGTTCTACTGGTACGTCACGGTGATGATGGCGGTGGCGTTCCTGTTCAGCCTGCGCCTGCCGAAACAGGCGGCGTACTTGCACCACGATCTGTAAACCGATGTGCGCGGGCCGCATTGGCCCGCGCCGGCAAGGACTGTTTATGACTCAGCGACCGGGCAATCAATTGTTCGATGCCTACTTCACGGCCCGCGACATGCGCGAGGTGTTCTGCGATCAGGGCCGGGTGCAGGCCATGCTCGATTTCGAAGCGGCGCTGGCCCGGGCCGAGGCGCGGGTCGGGGTGATTCCGGCGTCTGCCGTGGCGCCGATTGCCGCCGCTTGCAATGCCGGGCTGTATGACTTCGCGGGGCTGGGCGAGGCGATTGCCACGGCCGGCAACTCGGCGATTCCACTGGTCAAGGCATTGGGCAAGCAGATCGCCGCGAGCAGTGCCGAGGCCGAGCGCTATGTGCATCTGGGCGCTACCAGTCAGGACGTGATGGATTCCGGGCTGGTCCTGCAATTGCGGCAGGCGCTGGAGCTGATTGAAAGCGATCTGGCAGCGCTGGCCGATTCGCTCGCCACCCAAGCCCAACGGCATGCGACGACGCCACTGGCCGGGCGCACTTGGCTGCAGCACGCCACGCCCGTGACCCTCGGGATGAAGATTGCCGGTTGGCTCGGCGCGGTAACCCGCAGCCGTCAGCGTCTGCGCGAACTCAAACCACGGCTGCTGGTGCTGCAATTCGGCGGCGCTTCCGGCACCCTCGCGGCGCTCGGCGAGCAAGCATTGCCGATCGCTCAGGCGCTGGCCGAAGAGCTGCAACTGACTTTGCCTGAGCAACCGTGGCACACCCAGCGTGATCGCATCGTCGAGTTCGGCGCAGTACTCGGTTTGATCGCCGGCAGCCTCGGCAAACTCGGGCGCGACGTCAGTCTGTTGATGCAGACCGAAGCGGCGGAAGTGTTCGAGCCGTCGGCGCCGGGCAAGGGCGGTTCGTCGACCATGCCGCACAAGCGCAATCCGGTCGGCGCGGCGGTGTTGATCGGCGCGGCGACCCGGGTCCCGGGGCTGGTCTCGACGTTGTTCAGCGCCATGCCTCAGGAGCATGAACGCAGCCTCGGCCTGTGGCATGCCGAATGGGAAACCCTGCCGGAGATCTGCTGCCTGGTGTCCGGTGCGTTGCAACAGGCGCGCCTGCTGGCCGATGGTCTGGAAGTCGATGCCGAGCGCATGGCGCGCAATCTCCAATTGACCCAAGGGTTGGTGCTGGCCGAAGCGGTGAGCATCGTCCTCGCGCAACGGGTCGGCCGCGACACCGCGCATCACTTGCTTGAACAGTGCTGCAAACGCGCGGTGGCCGAACAGCGCCACCTGCGTGCGGTACTCGGCGACGAGCCGCAAGTGACCGCCGAACTGAGCAGCACCGAACTCGATCATCTGCTCGACCCCGCGCATTACCTCGGCCAGGCGCAAGTCTGGGTCGAGCGCGCGGTGGCCGAACACAACGCATTGTCTGTCTGAAAGGAGAGGGCTGTGGCTTTCGTTCAACTCGCCGATGGCGAACTGCATTACGTTATTGAAGGCCCGGTCGACGCACCGGTGCTGGTGCTGTCCAACTCGCTGGGCACCGACCTGCACATGTGGGACGCGCAGATGCCGGCATTCACCGAGCATTTCCGGGTGCTGCGTTTCGACACCCGTGGTCACGGCCAGTCGCTGGTGACGCCGGGGCCTTACAGCATCGAGCAACTGGGCCGCGACGTGCTCGGCTTGCTGGATGCGCTGCACATCGAACGCGCGCATTTCTGCGGATTGTCGATGGGCGGGTTGATCGGCCAGTGGCTGGGGATCAATGCCGGTCATCGTCTGCACAAATTGATCGTGTGCAACACCGCCGCGAAGATCGGCGACCCGTCGGTGTGGAATCCGCGCATCGAAACCGTGTTGCGTGATGGCCCGGCAGCGATGGTCGCATTGCGTGATGCGTCGATTGCCCGTTGGTTTACCCCGGATTTTTCGGCGGCCAATCCGGCCGCGGCGAAGAAAATTACCGACATGCTCGCGGCGACTTCGCCTGAAGGTTATGCGGCCAATTGCGCGGCGGTGCGCGATGCCGATTTCCGTGAGCAACTGGCCTCGATCAACCTGCCGCTTCTGGTGATCGCGGGTACCGAAGATGCGGTGACGCCACCGTCCGGCGGGCATTTCATTCAGGAGCATGTGCGCGGCGCCGAGTACGCCGAGTTCTATGCTGCGCACCTGTCCAACGTGCAGGCCGGTGCCGCTTTCAGTGATCGTGTGTTGGCGTTTCTGAACGCTCAGTGAGGGGAAGTTTGTGGACGAGAAACAACGTTACGACGAAGGCCTGCAAGTACGCCGTGCGGTATTGGGTGATGTCCACGTTGATCGCAGCCTGAATGCGCTGACCGAGTTCAACTCGGAATTCCAGGAGATGATCACGCGTCACGCCTGGGGCGACATCTGGACCCGCCCGGGCCTGCCTCGGCACACGCGCAGCCTGATCACCATCGCCATGCTGATCGGGATGAACCGCGAGGCCGAGCTGAAATTGCATCTGCGTGCGGCGGCCAACAACGGTGTGAGCCGGGGCGAGATCAAGGAAGTGATCATGCAGAGTGCGATTTATTGCGGGATCCCGGCGGCGAATGCGACGTTCCATCTGGCGGAGTCGGTGTGGGATGAGCTGGGAGTCGAATCCCGGGAGTGATGGTGCCTGAACTGACGCCTTCGCGAGCAAGCCCGCTCCCACATTTAGAATGCATTTCCCTGTGGGAGCGGGCTTGCTCGCGAAAGCGGCAGGCGCCGTGATGCATCAATCAGCACAGGTACTCAAACGCTGGCGACAATGAAAATTCACTCCCACATTTGGAATGCATTTCCCTGTGGGAGCGGGCTTGCTCGCGAAAGCGGCAGACGCCGTGATGCATCAATCAGCACAGACACTCAGACCTTGGCGACAATGAAAATCCGCTTGAACGGAAACAGCGTCTGCCCGTTTTTCTCCGGCGGGTAATGTTTATGCACCCGCATCAGGAAGTGATAGATAAACCGCGCCTGTTCCTGAGACGTCAGCGTCTGCATCACCGGCCGCAGCGCCGAGACCTTCACCCAGTCGTACACCGGTGACTTGCCGTCAACCACCTGCAGTTGCTCGGTTTCCCAGATCTCCAGCGACGTGGTCAGCGGCGCCAGCACGCGGTAGTAGTCCTCCAGTTTCAACAACGGCCGCGCCGCCATGCGCCGGCGCAGTTGCGGTGTGCCGATGGGGGTGTGTCCCGGTCCCGCGTCGTCGAGGGTGTCGAGCATCAATCGATACCACAAGGCATCGCGCCAGTCCGGCATGTGCACCGCCAGACAGCCGCCCGGGCGCAGATACCCCAGCAGGCGCGGCAGCAGGTGTTGATGATCGCCAATGAAATGCAGCACCGCCGCCGCGAGCAGCAGATCGGCCGGTTGTTCGGGTTGCCAGTCGAGCAGGTCGCACTCTTGCCATTGAGCGTTGATCGGCAGGCACCGGGCCTGATCAAGCATCTGCCGCGAGCTGTCGACACCCAGCAGCTGCGCACGCGGCCAGCGCTCGGCCAGCAGTTGAGTGGCGATGCCGGTGCCGCAGCCCAGGTCACAAATTCTTCTGGGGTCGGGCAGATCGATACGGTCGAGCAATTCGTTGACCGGGCGTTGCCTGAGACGGGAAAACTGCTGGTACGCCTTGGCGTCCCAGTGGGTGCTGGCGTTCCCTGCCGTTTCGAGTTTGGCGCTCATGAGGAGGTCCTCTCTGGCGGATTTACAGTTGTCGTCCAATGACGTTGAGGGTTTTCAGGACAACGGCCACGCCTTTGCGTGTGTCCTCTTCATTCAGCAGTTTGAGCAACGCCAGAGTGCCCGGCGCCGCTGACTGTGCCGATACTTCGGCTTTGGCCACGCGCACTGCATTACTGACTGTCCAGGTGGCGGCTGTGCCGCTCTCGAACAATTGCGCGAGTTTTTCCACCATGGCCGCGTCGAGCAGATCGGCGATATCGGAAACCAGGGAAAGCAGGTCGACAATATTCTCCAGGCGTCCGCCATCGATTAACGGTTGCAGTTTTGCCATCAAGGCAGTGAACCCGGGCGTGGCTGACATTTCCTCGGGCATGTTCATGAGCAATCACTCCTCCCTGTGCAGGGTCAAAGCATTCCCCGGGCCACCGCCCAGTAAAGACCGCGATTGAAACCGTTTCTGAGCAGACCGCCCAATTTGGTCGGGGGTGTCGGCAATACATCGTGGGCGTAGTCGTACCACAGTGGCATCCCGGCATTCAGGCCCATTTGGGCTACCGCCTGTACCCGACCGTCGTATACCGAGTTGGGTGCGCCAAGACGGATCTGGGCGGTGATGTTGTTGGCGATCACCGGCGCCTGGTTATGACAGGCGCCGCCGGCCTTGCTGACCGGCAGGTCGACGGTGTCGCCGATCACGTAGACATTCTCCAGACCGTATACCTGCAGCGTTTCGTGATTGGTCGGCAGCCATCCTTCATCATTGGCAGCGTGTGAGATGCCGCACCCACGCACCACCTCGACGGCCTGGATTGGTGGAGTAGCCATCAAAATAGTGAAGGGTTGCTCATCGCCCTCGGCTGAGTAGGCGATTTTTGCATCAGGATCCACATGGCTCAGGGTGAAGCCGCGCTGAAATTGAATGTTTTTCCGGGCAAAAATGCTCGGCAGAATTTCACCGGTGGGACGCTGCAAGAACAGACAATTGCGCAATAGCTGGGCAACCGTCGGGTAGGTGTAGATGATTTCCACTTGCTCGCGAACGCCCCGGCGACGCAACAGATCATCCAGCATCAATGTCGTTTCCACGGGCGCGATTCCGCATTGGTGCGGGACGTTCGGTGTCTGCGGGAAGGACACGGTAATGAAAATCCGGCCTTTTTCGATGGTGTTCAGGCGTTGCGCAAGCTGCCGGGCAGCAAGGTATTGATAGAAGTGGTCGCCGGCTTCTTGCAGACCCTCGATGCGTTCCGGCGCCGGCACGCAGCCGGTGGCGATCACCAGAAAATCATAGTCGAAGCGCTTGCCGGTACGGGTGCGCAATTGCTGCCCGGGAAAGTCGAAACGGGTGACTTCTTCAACGTGGAAACTGATTTCCGGGCGCAACAATGAGCGTTCCGGACGTTTGAGTTCTTCTTCGAAGAACTGGCTGAACGCCACGTACATGAACGCAGGTTTGTAGTAATGATCGGGGGAACTGGACAGTAATGTGATCGAGACGTCGCCGCGTAGAACTTCGGGATACAGCTTGCCGACCAGTTGATTGGCCAGCATGGTTCCACCTACACCGCCACCGACGATAACTATTCGCTTGCTCATACCTGACCTCCGTGGCCAAGGCAGCTTCGCGTACAGCATCCGGAGATAACGGAAGAAAACTAAGGGCTCCTACAGCAGGCTGGAGAATTTACACACTCTGTTGACTGTATCTGCGCCTCGACAAATCGCCAGTCCGGGCTGACCAGTGGTTGATGCCGGCGCCGCTTGTGCAGCGCCGGCGTGCGGGTTCAGAGCAGGCTGATCGGATAGCTGATGATCAGACGGTTTTCGTCGAACTCGTTGTTGCTGAAATCGCGGCGCATGGTCGAGTTGCGCCAGCGCACGTTGAGGTCGCGCAGGGCGCCGCTCTGTACGGTGTAGCCCAGTTCCGATTCGCGGCCCCATTCCTTGCCGTCGGTGATGGTTCCGGTGTGCACGTTGTCGCCGCTGATGTAGCGGTTCATCAGGGTCAGGCCGGGGATGCCCAGGGCGGCGAAGTTGTAGTCGTGGCGCACCTGCCAGGAGCGTTCCTGAGCGTTGTCGTAGCTGGCGTTGTAACTGTCGTTGGCCAGGGTGCCGCCGCTGGTGCCGTTGACGCGCATCCAGGCGCTGTCGCCGGTGAGTTTTTGCAGGCCGACGTAGAAGGTGTTGCCGCCGTAGCGGGCCGAGAACATCCCCGACCAGGTCTTGTTGTCAAGTTCGCCGGCGCGGGCGCTGCCGTCGTCCTTGCCGTAGAAGAAGCCGAGGTTGGCGCCCAGCGTCCAGTCGCCGAGTGGCTGGCTGTGAGTCAGGTTGAGGTATTGCTGGCTGTAGATGTCCTTGAGTTCGGCGTTCCACAGGCCGATCTGCGTGCGTTTTTCGTTGAAAACGTACTCGCCGCCCTGAAAGTTGAAGCGATCAGAGGTGAACGCCGCTTTGCCGGTCATCGACATGTCGCTCATGCTGCTGTCGTCGCGCGGGCTGTTGGCGCGGAACTGCCCGCCATAGAGAGTCAGGCCGTTGATTTCCTTCGAGGTGATCTGCCCGCCACGGAAGGTTTGCGGCAGCGAACGGCCGTCGTCCGAACGCAGGATCGGCAGCACCGGCATCCATTCGCCAACCTTGATTTCGGTCTGAGAGAGCTTGGCCTTGAACGCGACGTTGGTGCGACCGAAGTTGTCCGCCGGCCGTCCGTCGTGATCCAGCGGCAGCAGTTGCGTGCCACCGGTGCCTTTGCCGCCATCGAGTTTCACCGAGTACAGGCCGAGCACGTCCATGCCGAAGCCAACGGTGCCTTGGGTGAAGCCGGATTTGGCGTCGAGGATGAAGTTCTGCGTCCACTCTTCAGCCTTGCCCTGAGCCTTGGTCGGGTTGGTGAAGTTGCGGTTGATGTAGAAGTTGCGCAGGTTGAGGTTGACCTTGGCACCTTCGACGAAACCGGCCTCTTCGGCTGCGGCGGGGAGGGCGACGCCGGTCAGGGCCAGGGCGATCAGGCCGGGGAGTGCGTACGGCGCAGTGGGATGAGTCATCGCAGGGTCTCTTGTTATTTTTTTAGGTCGAACAGAGCCGTTGCCGCCATTTTCGGGGCGGGCACGAGCTTGCAGAATCAGGGATGAAGCGGCGGCGATCAGCCGGACGGGACAGGGCGCGGGAGCATGGTGTCGAACCTGTTGTTATTGGTTTTGTGGAGCGAATGGTGCGGGGGGCGATGGGCGGGATTCAATCGGGCAAAGCGGGTTTTGGGCGATTATCGAACGCAAGATTGAGCCGGATTTTTTCTCGCGTCTATCAGGGCCTCTTCGCGAGCAAGCCCGCTCCCACAGGAGAATGCATTCCAAAAGTGGGAGCGGGCTTGCTCGCGAAGAGGCCGGCTCAGACGCCACAATATTTCTGACAGGCAACAAAAAGCCCGCCAAGTGGCGGGCTCCTTGTGTTCACCGGAGGATCAGAACAGCTTCATCTTCGGTGCTTCTTCTTTCAGCGGTTCGTTCTGCGCGGTCTGCGCATTCCAGCCACCACCCAGGGCCTTGTACAGGTTGACCGCACTGGTCAGCTGCGCGAGGCGGTCGGTGATCAGTGCCTGTTGCGCACTGAACAACTGACGCTGGGCGTCGAGGAAGGTCAGGTTGCTGTCGACACCGATGCGGTAACGACGCTCGGCCAGGCGGTAGTAATCCTGGTTGGCCGCGACGAAGTCACGCTGCGCCTGCAACTGCTCGGTGTAGGTCTGGCGGGCAGCCAGGCCGTCGGCGACTTCCTGGAAGGCGGTTTGAATCGACTTCTCGTAGTTCGCCACGCCAATGTCCTTCTGGATCTTGGCATAGTCGAGGCTGGCGCGCAGGCTGCCGGCGTTGAAGATCGGCAGGTTGATCTGCGGCTGGAACAGCCAGGTACCCGAGCCGCCCTTGAACAGACCGGACAGGTCCGGGCTCAGGCTGCCCGCGTTGGCGGTCAGGCTGATGCTCGGGAAGAACGCTGCACGGGCGGCGCCGATGTTGGCGTTGGCCGCTTTCAGGTTGTACTCGGCCTGGAGGATGTCCGGACGACGCTGCAGCAGGTCCGAAGGCAGACCGGCCGGTACATCGCTGAGCAGGTCATCCGACAGCGGTTTGGCCGCTTGCAGATTGGCCGGGATGCCGGTGCCGAGCAGCAGGGTCAGGCTGTTTTCGTCCTGAGCCACCTGACGGGTGTACTTGGCCAGTTGCGCCCGGGCGTTTTCCACCGAGGTGCGCGACTGCGCCAGGTCCAGCGCCGAAGCCACACCGACTTCGTTGCTGCGGCTGGTCAGCTTGTAGCTTTCTTCAAAGGCACCGAGGGTGTCTTGCGTCAGCTTGAGCAGTTCCTTGTCGGCCTGCCAGGTCATGTACGCGTTGGCGACACTGGCCACCAGACTGATCTGCGTGCTGCGGCGCGCTTCTTCGGTGGCGAAATATTGTTGCAGCGCTTGTTCGCTCAGGCTGCGCACCCGACCGAACAGGTCGAGTTCGTAGGCGCTGATGCCGACGGTCGCGGTGTAGGAACTGCTGATGTTCGCTTCACCGGTCTGCGAGGCACGGGCCGGAACCCGCTGACGGCTGCCGCTGGCATTGGCCGAAACCGCCGGGAACAGGTCGGCACGCTGGATGCGGTATTGAGCCGCATAAGCGTCGATGTTCAGCGCCGCGACACGCAGGTCGCGGTTGTTTTCCAGGGATGTCTGGATCAGCTGCTGCAGGGCCGGGTCATGGAAAAACTGCTTCCAGCCCTGCTCGGCAGCGGCTTGCGCCGGAGCCTGGGCCGGCGAGTACGCCGGGCCCTGCGGGTACTGGCCCGCGACCGGTGCTTCAGGCTGCTGATAATCGGGGATCAGCGAGCAACCGCTCAGCACGAAGGCGGCGACTGCGATGGAGAGTAGCGACTTGCTCATTGGCCAGCCTCTTTAGGAGTTTCAGTCGTTTCGTCCGGGTCGGCGATTTTACGCTGGCCGATGGACGAAACCGTGACGAAGAACAGTGGGACCCAGAAGATCGCCAGGATCGTGGCCGTGAGCATACCGCCAATCACGCCAGTACCGATCGCGTGCTGGCTACCCGAACCGGCACCGGTGGAGATCGCCAACGGTACTACACCGAGGACGAACGCCAGCGAGGTCATGATGATCGGTCGCAGACGCATGCGGCACGCTTCGATCGCCGCATCGCGCAGACTGCGCCCTTGTTCATGCAGCTCCTTGGCGAACTCGACGATCAGAATGGCGTTTTTAGCCGCAAGACCGATGGTCGTCAACAGGCCCACCTGGAAGTACACGTCGTTGGACAGCCCGCGCAGGCTGGTGGCCATCAGCGCACCGATGATCCCCAGCGGTACCACGAGCATGACCGCGATCGGAATCGACCAGCTTTCATACAGCGCCGCCAGACACAGGAACACCATCAGCAGCGACAGGGCGTACAGCGCTGGCGCTTGCGAGCCCGACAGACGTTCCTCGTAGGACAGACCGGTCCAGGAGATACCGACACCGGCCGGCAGCTTCTTGGCAATCGCTTCGACTTCGGCCATCGCTTCACCGGTGGAGTAACCCGGCGCCGGAGAACCGAGCACTTCCATCGCTTCGACGCCGTTGTAACGGGCCAGTTTCGGCGAACCGTAGATCCACTCGCCCTTGGCGAACGCGGAGAACGGCACCATGGTCCCGGCGCTGTTGCGCACGTACCACTTTTTCAGGTCTTCAGGGCTCATGCGCGCACCGGCCTGACCTTGCACATACACCTTCTTCACCCGACCACGGTCGATGAAGTCGTTGACGTAGCTACTACCGAAGGAGATCGACAGGGTGCTGTTGATGTCGGAGAGACTCAGACCCAGGGCCTGGGCTTTCTCATCGTCAATTTCCAGGTGGTATTGCGGCTCGTCGTTCAGACCGTTCGGACGCACCTGGTAGAGCACCTTGCTCTGCGCGGCCATGCCGAGGAACTGGTTGCGGGCTTCCATCAGTTTTTCGTGACCGATACCGGCGCGGTCCTGCAGGAACACGTCGAAACCGGTGGCGTTACCCAATTCCAGTACCGCAGGCGGGGCGAACGCAAACACCATCGCATCGCGGAAACTGAAGAAGTGTTGCTGCGCACGCTGTGCCAAGGCAAACACGCTGTTGCTCGAATCACGCTCGTGCCACGGCTTGAGCATGATGAACGCCAGACCCGAGCTCTGACCACGACCGGCAAAGTTGAAGCCGTTCACGGTAAATACCGAGGACACCGCACCCGCTTCTTTATCCAGCAGGTAGGTACGCATCTCATCGATCACGACTTGAGTACGTTCGGCACTGGAGCCGGCCGGGGTTTGTACCTGGGCGAACAGTACGCCTTGGTCTTCTTCCGGCAGGAACGCGGTTGGAATGCGGGTGAACAGCCAGATCATGCCGACGACGATCAGCAGGTACGCAAGCAGGTACGGGGCTTTGCGCGACAACATGTTGCCGACACCGCGCTCGTAACTCCTGACACCGCGATCGAAATTGCGGTTGAACCAGCCGAAGAAACCTTTTTTCGGCGTGCCGTGGTCACCCTTGGCGATCGGCTTGAGCATGGTTGCGCAGAGCGCCGGGGTGAAGATCAGTGCAACCATTACCGACAGGGCCATGGCCGAGACGATGGTGATCGAGAACTGCTTGTAGATCACACCGGTGGAGCCGCTGAAGAACGCCATCGGCAACAGTACCGCCGACAGCACCAGGGCGATACCGACCAGGGCACCCTGGATCTGGCCCATGGATTTCTTGGTCGCTTCCTTCGGTGACAGGCCTTCTTCGGCCATCACCCGCTCGACGTTTTCCACCACGACGATGGCGTCGTCCACCAGCAAGCCGATGGCCAGCACCATACCGAACATTGTCAGGGTGTTGATGCTGAAACCGGCGGCGGCGAGGATGCCGAACGTACCGAGCAATACCACCGGTACGGTCATCGTAGTGATGACGGTGGCGCGGAAGTTCTGCAGGAACAGGAACATCACCAGGAACACCAGCACGATCGCTTCGACCAGGGTTTCAACCACACCCTTGATCGACTCGGTCACGACCGGAGTGGTGTCATACGGGAACACCACTTCCATGCCTTGCGGGAAGAACGGCTTGAGGTCGTCAATCGTCTTGCGCAGCGCTTTGGCTGTGTCGAGGGCGTTGGCACCGTTGGCCAGTTTTACCGCCAGACCGGACGCCGGGCTGCCGTTGAACTGCGCAGAAATACTCGAGTTCTCACCACCCAGACCGACGTCGGCCACGTCGCCGACACGGACCTGGGAGCCATCCTGATTGACCTTCAGCAGGATCGCCTTGAACTGCTCGGCAGTCTGCAGACGGGTCTTGCCGATGATCGTGGCGTTCAGTTGCTGACCTGGCAGCGCCGGCAAACCGCCGAGCTGACCGGAAGACACCTGGACGTTCTGCGCCGAGATCGCGGCGCTGACATCAGCTGGCGTCAGGTTGTACTTGTTCAGCTTGGCCGGATCGAGCCAGATGCGCATCGCGTACTGGGCACCGAAGACCTGGAAGTCACCGACACCGGCAGTCCGCGAGATCGGATCCTGCATGTTCGACACGATGTAGTTGGACAGGTCGTCCTTGGTCATGCTGCCGTCACGCGACACCACGCCGATCACCAGCAGGAAGTTCTTCACTGCCTTGGTCACGCGGATACCCTGTTGCTGCACTTCCTGCGGCAGCAGCGGGGTGGCCAGGTTCAGCTTGTTCTGGACCTGAACCTGCGCGGTGTCGGAGTTGGTGCCTTGCTCGAAGGTCGCGGTGATGGTCATGCTGCCGTCGGAGTTACTTTCCGAGGACACATAACGCAGGTTGTCGATACCGTTGAGCTGCTGCTCGATCACCTGGACCACGGTGTCCTGCACGGTTTGCGCCGAAGCGCCCGGGTAGGTCACGGAGATCGCGATGGCCGGCGGTGCAATGCTCGGGTACTGGTTGATTGGCAATTTCAGGATCGATAATGCCCCGACCAACATGATCACCAGGGCAATTACCCAGGCGAAAATCGGACGGTCGATAAAAAATTTCGACATGAGTTACTCCCCTTTGCCGCCAGCGGCTTTGTCAGCTGCTTGAGCGGGGGCCGGGTTCTTGGCTACGTTGGTCGCTTCGGTCGGGTTGACCTGAGCACCTGGGCGAACATATTGCAGGCCTTCGGTGATCAGACGATCGCCGGCTTTCAGGCCATCTTCGATCAGCCACTGGCTGCCAACGGTACGGCTGGCCTTGAGCTGACGCAGTTCAACCTTGTTGTCCGGGCCGACGACCAGTGCGGTCGGAGTGCCCTTGAGGTCACGGGTCACGCCTTGTTGCGGCGCCAGAATGGCCGCGGCGTTGACCCCGGCCTGCAACTGGGCGCGGACGAACATGCCTGGCAACAGGGTGTGATCCGGGTTCGGGAACACGGCGCGCAGGGTCACGGAACCGGTAGTCGGATCAACCGATACTTCGGAGAATTCCAGCTTACCGTCGAGCTTGTACTGGCTGCCGTCCTCAAGGGTCAGCTTGACCGCTGCCGAGTTGTCGCCGGCCTTCTGCAGACGACCGCTTTCCAGCTCGCGGCGCAGTTCCAGCAGCTCAACCGAGGACTGGGTAACGTCGACGTAGATCGGGTCCAGTTGCTGGATCGTCGCCATCGCGTCGGCCTGACCATTGCTGACCAGTGCGCCTTCGGTCACCGAGGAACGGCCGATACGGCCGGAGATCGGCGCGTAGACCTTGGTGTATTTCACGTTGATCTGCGCGCTCTGCAGCGACGCTTCCGATTCCATGCGATTGGCCACGGCGGTGTCGTATTCCTGGCGGCTCACAGCCTGCTCGTCGACCAGTTGCTTGTAGCGGTCGGAGATCGACTTGGTCGAACGCAGGTTGGCTTCGGCGCTTTTCAGGGTCGCTTCATAGACTGCCGGATCGATCTGATACAGCTGCTGGCCGGCTTTGACGTCGCCGCCTTCCTTGAACAGACGTTTGAGAATGATGCCGTTGACCTGTGGTCGAACTTCAGCGATGCGGTACGCACTGGTGCGCCCCGGCAGTTCCGACGTGAGGGTGAACGCTTGTGGTTGCAGGGTGACGACGCCGACCTGAGGAGGCGGAGCGGCTGGGGCCGCTTCTTCCTTTTTACATCCGCTGAGCAGCGATGCCAGGGCGACGGCAGTGACCAGAGCGGTAACAGCTGGCTTGAATTGCATGAAGATCCTCGGGTCAGGCGCGCACATTGCGCACAAGAAGTGTGAAAGGGTAAAAAAATCGGGTCGAGTGGATAAGTAGCTTGCTAAGGAATATACTTACGTTCATGGTTGTTTGTAAATAGCTTGGCGTCGTACCCACCCTGTTACAAAATGCGTCGCAAGGTTTGAAATTGTAGGCCGGGGAGCCGATTCGTGAGAGATCAGCCCCCTCTTTATTCAGCGGATATTCAGCCATCCCTGAAACATCCTGTTTGAGGTTTTACTGCCATGGTCCGTCGTACCAAAGAGGAAGCTCAGGAAACGCGCAGCCAGATTCTCGAAGCGGCCGAGAAAGCGTTTTATGAAAGGGGTGTGGCCCGCACGACCCTGGCGGATATCGCGACGATGGCCGGCGTGACGCGCGGTGCCATCTATTGGCATTTCAGCAACAAGGCCGATCTGGTGCAGGCGATGCTCGACAGCCTGCATGAACCGCTGGATGAATTGGCCAAGGCCAGCGAGAGCGAGGACGAACTCGACCCGTTGGGGTGCATGCGCAAGCTGTTGATCCATCTGTTTCATCAGGTAGCCCTGGATCCGAAGACCCGTCGCATCAACGAGATTCTGTTTCATAAGTGCGAATTCACCGATGAAATGTGCGATCTGCGCCAGCAGCGCCGCACGGCCAGTCTCGATTGCAACCTGCGCATCGGTCTGACCCTGCGTAATGCGGTCAATCGCGGCCAGTTGCCGGAAGATCTCGACACTGCCCGGGCGGCCATCAGCATTCATGCGTATATCGATGGCCTCCTGTATGGATGGCTGTTGGCGCCGGACAGCTTTCAATTGCATGCCGAAGCCGAGCGCTGGGTCGATACAGGGCTTGATATGCTGCGCCTGAGCCCTAGCCTGCGCAAATGAAACAAAATGCGTAATTAAATCTGTCCGTGTCAAGACTTGAAGCGGGGAAATGTCCCTGCTTCAAGTCTTTTTGTAATGGAGTGCTTTTATATACGTACGATGGCCAGGTTGATAGGTAGCGAGCTACGTATTTTGTAGGGGTTTTGTGTCGACTGTGTGAATGAATGTTAACGACTCGGGCTAAAAGGGCGCCGAGCAGCCGATACGCACCAACCGATCCGTTTCGTTTTTGAGTTCCCTTTGCCCGATCCTCACCACCAGGCTGCGTTACTTCCGATGGGCTCGAGCCACGGCCTTTAGTTTGCTCGCGCCTCTATAATGTCAGCGTTGTCCGTACCGTTACTGCATGAGCAGGTAACTCTCTATCAGGCCGATGGCGTCATGAATGCGATCATCTTATAGCTGTAAGGGTAAACCGGGTTTTCATTTTCCAATGCTGCGCCGCAGGTGATGGGGTCGGCGCCAACAGAGAACGCGTTGGTATCCCAGAAAAGTTCGACTTTTGGAGCCCTGTGCCCCGCCATTTGTCGGTAGCAATAACTGAGCGTAGTGTCGAACCGTACTTTCTGCTTGTAGTTGGTGTAGCAGATGTAAGTGTTGAATACCTCTTTTTTGATATCGTAATCAATAACGATGTCCTGTTTCAGATGAGGATCTCCTTCAAACAGCATAAAAACGGTCTGGTAAGGGAGGATCTTGTCGATACGCGTCAAGGGTGGGTGCTTTGGAGAGGCGTCGTCAAGCCAGAAAGTAGAGTCCGTGGCATTGGTGATTTGCAGAAGGAATGTAAGTTTGTTTGGATCTATATCATTCATTTTTATATAACCTTGCTTGATTAAGTTGGTGGGTTGTAATTGATGAGTTGCTGGACGGAGCTTAGGTTTATATTGTTCTGATGGCGAATCTTTAAATGTATGAAAATAAAAAAGCCCCGCCTCTTTCGAGGCGGGGCTTACTTGTTAGTTGTTGTTGTTTACAGCGTTGGATAATCGATATAACCGACCGGGCCTTTCGCGTAGAACAACTCGGGACGTGCGTCGTTCAGCGGTGCGTCGGCCTTCAGGCGTGCCGGCAGATCCGGGTTGGCAATGAACGGTACGCCGAACGCTACCGCGTCAGCCTTGCCTTCAGCCAGCCACGCATTGGCGCTGTCCTTGGTGAAGCGTTCGTTGGCGATGTACGCGCCGCCGAAAGCTTCTTTCAGCTGTGGGCCGAGGCTGTCGGCGCCTTCTTTCTCGCGGGAGCAGATGAAGGCGATGCCGCGCTTGCCCAGCTCGCGAGCCACATAAGTGAAAGTCTCGGCCAGATTGTCGTCGCCCATGTCATGGGAATCGGCGCGGGGTGCCAAGTGCACGCCGACACGGCCGGCGCCCCAGACGTCGATCGCTGCGTCAGTCACTTCCAGCAGGAGACGCGCACGGTTTTCCAGGGAGCCACCGTAGTTATCGGTGCGCTGGTTGGTGCTGCTTTGCAGGAACTGGTCGAGCAGGTAGCCGTTGGCGCCGTGGATTTCCACGCCGTCGAAACCGGCGGCTTTGGCGTTTTCGGCACCGGTGCGGTAGGCCTCGACGATCTCGGCGATTTCAGCGGTTTCCAGAGCTCGCGGGGTCGGATAGTCGGCCAATGGACGCACCAGGCTGACGTGACCTTTAGGCTGGATGGCGCTCGGCGCGACCGGGGTTTCGCCGTTGAGGTACGACGGATGCGAGATGCGGCCGACGTGCCACAGTTGCAGGACGATCTTGCCGCCGGCAGCGTGCACGGCTTTGGTCACGTTGGTCCAGCCGCGCACCTGGTCGTTGGACCAGATGCCCGGGGTGTCCGGGTAGCCGACGCCCATCGGCGTCACCGAAGTGGCTTCGGACAGGATCAGACCAGCCGACGCGCGCTGTACGTAGTATTCAGCCATCAGCGCGTTCGGCACGCGGCCTTCGTCGGCGCGGCAGCGGGTCAGCGGAGCCATGATGATGCGGTTGGACAGCTCGAGGTCGCCCAGTTTGATCGGATCGAAAATAGTTGCCATGTGTACAACCCTCGTCAGTTAAGTGGTTAATCAGTGGGTAGCGGGGGCCAGACCGGCGTCGCCGTTCTGACGGAAAGTGATCAGGGTCACCAGCAGCGCGAGCACGGCCAGCGCGGCGGCGGCCAGGGGCACGCTGGTCAGGCCGAAACCGTGGGCGATGACGCTGCCACCGACCCAGGCGCCCAGGGCGTTGCCGATGTTGAAAGCGCCGATGTTCAGGGTCGACACCAGGTTCGGTGCGGCCTTGCCGAAGGTCACCACGTTGACTTGCAGCGCCGGGACGGCGGCAAACGAAGCGGTGGCCCAGAGGAACAGGGTGATCTCCGTCGGGATCAGCGCAACGCTGGTCCAGCTCAGCACGGTGGAAACCACCGCCATCGCCACGAACACGCCGATCAGGGTCGCGCCGAGACGCTTGTCCGCCAGTTTGCCGCCGATGATGTTGCCCACCGTCAGACCGAGGCCGATCAGCAGCAGGGTCCAGGTCACGCCTTTTGGCGAGACACCGGTGACATCACCGAGCAGCGGCGCGACATAGGTGAAGAGGGTGAACATCGACGCGGCGAACAGCGCGGTCATGCTCAGCGACAGCCAGATGCCGGCGCCTTTGAGGGCGGCGAGTTCGGCGCGCATGTCGAGTTTTTCCTCGTCACGCTTGGCCGGCAGGAAGCGGATCAGACCGATCAGCGCCACTACACCAATCACGGTCACCGCCCAGAAGGTCGAGCGCCAGCCGGCTTCCTGACCCAGCGCCGTGCCCAGCGGTACACCGAGGACGTTGGCCAGGGTCAGGCCGGTGAACATCAGCGCTACGGCGGATGCGCGCTTGTTCGGCGCCACCAGCCCGGCAGCTACCACAGAACCGATACCGAAGAACGCACCGTGGCACAGCGCCGTGACGACACGGGCAAACATCAGCACGTTGTAGTCACTGGCGATGGCACACAGCAGGTTACCGACGATAAAAATGCCCATCAGCGCTACCAGTGCGGCCTTGCGCGGCAGTCTGGCGGTGGCCAGTGCCATGAACGGCGCACCGATGGCCACGCCCAGGGCGTAACCGGTCACTAGCCAGCCAGCGCCGGGAATCGACACACCGAGGTCGGCCGCCACATCGGGCAGCAGGCCCATGATGACGAACTCGGTGGTGCCGATGGCGAAGGCGCTCAAGGCCAGAATGAGTAGCGAGAGGGGCATTTGAATCAATTCCTTGTGGGAGCGCTGAGCTCTTTGACGATGGCGTCGAGGAACGCCTGGATCACGTCCTCGTTGCGTTTGAAGAAGTGCCACTGGCCGGCTTTCTGGCTGCTGATCAGACCTGCGCGTTGCAGGGTCGCCAGGTGGGCGGAGACGGTCGACTGCGACAGGCCGCAGCGTTGATCGATCTGCCCGGCGCAGATGCCGTACTCGTGGTTGTGTATCTGCTCAGGAAACTGGGCTTTGGGGTCTTTCAGCCAGATGAGAATGTCTCGCCGTACTGGGTGTGCCAGGGCTTTTATTATTTCGTCGAGGTCGAGGTTCATGGCTTTATGCTCGTGATGTGTAGCGCTATATCGCGATGAGGCGAACTTTAAATCGGTATTTCGCGATATACCAATATGAATTTGATCTGACGACCGCATAAATCGGTATATCGGGTTATAACGATACGTGTGCTGTAACGATGAAAGCGCGCAGTGCTAAGCTGCGCCCATGAACTATCTCGCACATTTACACCTCGGAGGCCAGCACCCCGAGCAATTACTCGGCAGTCTGTATGGCGATTTCGTCAAAGGACGCCTGCAAGGGCAATTTGCACCGCAGATTGAAGCGGCGATTCAGTTGCATCGGCGCATTGATGTATTCACCGATCGCCACCCGTTGGTGGACATCGCCCTCGGGCGTTTCACCGAGACCCGGCGGCGTTACGCGGGGATTGTCCTCGATGTGTTTTTCGACCATTGCCTGGCCCGCGACTGGACGCTGTACGCCGATCAGCCGCTGGAACATTTCACCCGCGATGTTTACCGGGTGCTGTCGAATGAACGGCAATTGCCAGAACGCCTGGCGAAAATCGCGCCGCACATGGTTGCCAATGATTGGCTGGGTTCGTATCAGGAATTCGAAGTGCTGGACCAGGTGCTGCGCGGGATCTCGCGGCGTCTGACTCGGCCTGAGGAGCTGGCGGGGGCTATGCAGGAATTGCGGCGGTTGTACGAGCCGCTGAGTGAGGATTTCCGTTTGTTCTATCCGCAGCTTCAAGAATTTGCACAAACGTCGACAACGCAGTAACCCCCTGTGGGAGCGGGCTTGCTCGCGAATGCGGTAGGTCATTCAACATGTGCATTGGCTGAACCACCGCTTTCGCGAGCAAGCCCGCTCCCACAGGGGGGATCTGTGTTTCAGGCGGCGATCAATTCGCCGGCGCGACGCGGTTCGGCAGGTTTGGCCACCTCACCAAACAACGCCTTCTGCACCGCCTGCTGTGCTTCGAACGCCAGTGCTGCACGCTCGCGACCGACGCAGGCAATCGGCTTGAGCACGTGAATCTCGACATCGCCGCAGTCGTTGCTGAACAGACGCATCAGGTGCGACAGCAAGTCATCGTCACCAATGAACGGCGCCAACGCGTCGATTTCGCCATTGCGCAGATAACGGATCGCCACCGGTTGCAGCATCACCTCCGAATCGATTGCCGCCGACAGCAGGCGACCATGAAAGGTGCGCAGCGAGCGGCCATCGGTGGTGGTACCTTCCGGGAACATCAGCAACGGATGTTGCGTTTGCAGGTGACGGGTCATCTGTTTGCGGATCAACTGGCTGTCACCCGAACCGCGACGGATGAACAGACTGCCGGCCTTCGCCGCCAGCCAGCCGGCCACCGGCCAGGTGCGTACTTCGGCCTTGGACAGAAACGACAGCGGCGTGAGCATGCCCAGCAGCGGAATGTCAGTCCATGACACGTGGTTGCTGACCCACAGCATCGGTTGCTGCGGCAGCTCGCCGTGCACGGTCACGCGAAAGGGCAGGGCATTGCTCAAACGCGCCATGAAAAACCGCGACCAGCGCTGCCGACGTTGCATCGAGTGCGCCAGGCCCAGACGTTCGAACACGCCGAAGACGCTGGCCATGGTCAAGCCCAGCGCCACCACCAGCAGCACCCGCGTGATCCGCGCGTACACGCGCAACCGGCTCATCACACGGCCGCCTTGAAGTGCTTGGCGTAGCGCGGGCAGAGTTCGTCGCGCTTGAGCAGGATAAACACGTCGGCGACCTGGAAGTCTTCGTCCCAGCACGGCTCGCCGCAGATCTTCGCACCCAGACGCATGTAGGCCTTGAGCAGCGGTGGCATTTCGGCGATCACGTTCGATGGAATGTCCAGCGACGGCAGGGGATTCTTCGGCTCGGCGCGCAGGTGTTCGGTGCACAGATAACGCTCGCGCAGACGCTGCATGATCGCGTGGGCCTGCACGCCGCCGTCCTGCATCGGGATGCTCGCGCAACCCATCAGGTAGCTGTAGCCGCCCTGATTCAACACTTCGGCCAGTTCACCCCAGAGCACGGCGATGGTGCCGCCGTTGCGGTAGGCCGGGTCGACGCAGGTGCGGCCGATTTCGAGGATCGGGCCTTGCAGATGGGCGAGGCCGTGCAGGCTGAATTCTTCTTCGCTGTAGAACTTGCCCAGGCTGCTGGCGGCGGTGTGATCGAGCAAACGGGTGGTGGCGACCAGACGCCCGGTGTTCAGGTCACGCACGCCGATGTGGCTGCAGTGAACATCATAGTCATCCATGTCCAGACCCAGTTCCGCGCCTTTCAGCTTGGCGTTGAACTCGCCGCTGAATACGCTGAAGCGCAAGGCCTGGGCTTGCTGCAAGGCCTCGGCGCCGATCAGGCGTTCGGCTTGCAGGCGGCGTTCATTGCCGGTGTCGCTGATGCGGGCGATCTGAGTCATTTGAATCTCCGTACGGGCCTTGAACCCGTCGTGGGTTGCAGCCGATCGACTTTCTTTATGCAGCCATGTTGTGCAAAGTCAGGCTATGTAGCCCCGGTGTCATCACCGTGAACGTTTGGTGATGCTTGTATGACAGCCCTCAAGGAGCCTCTTATGCCCTGGCCCAGCCTGCTCGAAAGTCATGAACGTCTGCCCGCCGTCGCTGATCTGGCGGAAGGTTTCGCCACCTTGTTGCAGCAAGTGGGCAACGTGACACCGTTCGAACTGGCGGTGGCCGGAGGGCGTCGGATGGCGACGCCGGGGCTGGCATTTCTGGTGGGGTATCAGGCGGCGTTGCGCATGCTCTGGCCGAGCGCGCCGCCGAGTCTTGGCGCGTTGTGTGCGACCGAACAGCGCAGCCTGCGCCCGGCGGACATGCAGACGCGCCTGACGGATTTGCGCCTCAACGGGCGAAAGGATTTCGTCACCGCCGGGGACGCGGCGGACTGGCTGCTCGTCGCCGCGCGCAGTGAAGAACCCGGCGAAACGCCGCGCCTGAGTCTGGCGGTGGTCTATCCCGGCGAGCCCGGCGTGCGCGTGGAAAAACTCCCGGCGCTGCCGCTGATGCCGGACATCAGTCACGGTCGGCTGCATCTGGACGGCGCGTTGTGCGAATTGCTCGCGGGCGATGGCTGGGATGCTTATGTGAAGCCGTTTCGCAGCCTGGAAGATGTCTACGTGCTGAGCGCGATGACCGCGTGGCTGTACGGTGTCGGTCAGGACAGCGGCTGGTCGCAGCCGCTGCAACTGCGCTTGCTGGCGCTGTTGGCCGGGTGCGCGGAAGCGAGTCGCCAACCACCGAACAACCCGGCCGGGCATGTGCTGTTGGGCGGGTTGTTTGCGCAGTTTGATGCGCTGAAGGGCGAGATCGATCAGGCGTTGCGCGCGGGTAATCCGGAGTGGGCGCAGATGTGGCAGCGTGATCAGGGGGTGATGCAGTTGGCAGCGGGGGCGCGGGCCAAGCGCTTGGCCAAGGCTTTGGCGGTGGTCTGACTGGCCTCTTCGCGAGCAAGCCCGCTCCCACCCTTGGAAAGCGTTTCAAATGTGGGGGCGGGCTTGCTCGCGAAGGCGGTGGCAAAAACACCACACAACTGTCATGTGGCAAGACTACCCTCAGCAGGTT
>NZ_JASCPO010000440.1:0-2118 GCF_029960145.1 Pseudomonas sp. PS01299
GGCTTGCTCGCGAATGCGGTGTGTCAGTCAACCTATCTGCTGAATGATGCACCGCATTCGCGAGCAAGCCCGCTCCCACAGGGGTATTGCGGTGTTTTTTAGACTGGGGTATCGAGGTTCAGGTGCAGGTTGTCGATCAACCGCGTGGTGCCGAGGAACGCCGCCACCAGAATCACCAGATCGCGGTCTTCTGCCGTCGCCGGACGCAAGGTCAGGGCATGACGGATTTCCAGGTAATCAGGACGCAGGCCGGCGGCTTCCAGCTTTTGCACCTGAGCGGCGATCAGTGCCGGGTAGTCGCGCTCACCTTGTTTGATCGACTCGGCAATCGCGCTCAGGGTGCGGTAGACCACTGGCGCCACCGCGCGTTGATCTTCGCTGAGGAAGCCGTTGCGCGACGACAGCGCCAGGCCATCGGCCGCACGCACGGTCGGTTCGCCGATGATCTGGATTGGCATGTTCAGGTCATGCACCAGCGCGCGGATCACCGCCAGTTGCTGGAAGTCTTTCTGGCCGAAGATCGCCAGATCCGGCTGAACCATGTTGAACAGCTTGCTGACCACCGTCGCCACGCCCTCGAAGTGCCCCGGACGGCTAGCGCCGCACAGGCCTTCGGACAGTTGCGGCACGCTGACCCGGGTCTGCCCGGCCATGCCGTCGGGGTACATCTCTTCGACGGTCGGGGCGAACAGCAAGTGGCAGCCGGCTTGCAGCAGCTTTTCCTGATCCGCCGCCAGGGTGCGCGGGTACTTGTCGAGGTCTTCGCCGGCGCCGAACTGCAGCGGGTTGACGAAAATGCTCGCGACCACGAAGTCCACGCGCTGGGTGGCTTTGGTGATCAGCGCGACATGGCCGCTGTGCAGGTTGCCCATGGTCGGCACGAAGCCGATGCGCTTGCCTTCACTGCGGGCGCGGGCCACGGCGGCGCGCAGTTCGCGTACGGTTTTAACGGTGTTCATGCAGAGAATCCGTGTTCGATCCCAGGGAACGTGACGCCTTTGACTTCATTAACATAAGCCTTCAATGCTGACTGGATGCTGTCTTGGCCGTTCATGAAGTTCTTCACGAATTTCGGCACGCGACCGGTGATCGACAGGCCGAGCATGTCGTGCAGCACCAGTACCTGGCCGTCGGTATCGCTACCGGCGCCGATGCCGATGACCGGAATCTTCACGGCCTGGCTGATTTCGGCGGCCAGTTCGCTCGGCACGCATTCGAGCAGCAGCATGGCTGCGCCAGCCTGTTCCAGCGAGATCGCGTCGGCACGCATCTGCCGCGCCTGGTTCTCGTTGCGGCCCTGCACTTTATAGCCGCCAAGAATGTTCACCGCTTGTGGGGTCAGGCCCATGTGCGCGCAGACCGGCACACCGCGTTCGGCCAGCAGGCGGATCGACTCCGCCAGCCACAGCGCGCCTTCGACCTTGATCATGTGCGCGCCGGCCTGCATCAGCGTGGCGCTGTTGGTCAGGGTTTGTTCGATAGTGGCGTTGGCCATGAACGGCAGGTCGGCCAGGATCAGGGCGTCGGTGTTGCCGCGTTTGACGCACGCGGTGTGGTAGGCCATTTCTGCGATGGTCACCGGCAAGGTGCTGTCGTGCCCTTGCAGAACCATGCCGAGGGAGTCGCCCACCAGCAGCACTTCGACACCGGCCTCGTTGCAGGCGTGGGCGAAGGTCGCGTCATAGCAGGTCAGCATGGTGATCTTTTCACCTTTCTGCTTGAGGCTCTGGAGCGTGGTCAGGGTGATGGCTGGCATGTAAAAAATCCTCGTTCAGGCGCTCTGGAAACTACTGCGAGTAACGCGCGTGATTCTTCGTCTACTCAGGCGCACGCTCTTTTGTCGTGCTTATAAGGCCTGGATTGCGCCCGTATGTGCCGGGTTGGCGGCAGCGGGACGCCTATAGTCGTGAGGAGCCAAGCGGAAGTCAATTGCGTGTGTTACCGCATTGTTACGAGGGGAGTGTTACCGGCGTTACTGATGCGATTCAGCGGCGCGGCGGGGCTGATTGGCGGGTTTTTTGTCCGACAAAAAATCAGAATTGGAATACTCGATGTGGGAGCGGGCTTGCTCGCGAAAGCGGTGGGTCTGTTGACTGATTGAGTGACTGACTCGACGCT
>NZ_JASCPO010000441.1:0-2108 GCF_029960145.1 Pseudomonas sp. PS01299
CGATAACGGTGTGTCGGTCAACATTGCGCTGACTGATACACCGCTATCGCGAGCAGGCTCACTCCTACAGTGGTTCTGTGTGCGGCTGATATTCGCTTTGCGAATGCCGATAGTGTTTCTGCGATTTGCAGCTTATCGTGCTGGCAATCTGTCCATTTCCCGGAGTTTGCCCATGAGCGAAGCCCACGCCGCCCTGATCACTCGCTTCTACCAGGCCTTCCAGCGCCTCGACGCCGAAGCCATGGCCGCCTGCTATACCGACGATGTGGTGTTCAGCGATCCGGCTTTCGGTGAACTGCGCGGGCGCGATGCCGGCGACATGTGGCGCATGCTCACCACCCGCGCCAAGGACTTCTCCCTGACCTTCAACAATGTCCGCGCCGACGAGCGCAGCGGCGGTGCGCACTGGGTGGCGACTTACCTGTTCAGCCAGACCGGCAACGTGGTAATCAACGATATCCAGGCGCGCTTCGTCTTTCGCGACGGCAAGATCTGCGAGCACCACGACCACTTCGACCTGTGGCGCTGGTCGCGTCAGGCCTTGGGTTTCAAAGGCCTGCTGCTCGGCTGGACACCGCTGGTGCGCAACGCGGTCCGGACGCAGGCGCTGAAAGGTCTGAAGGCATTTCAGGCTACTCGCTGATAAGATCGCGGCCTGTTTCCTACACATCCAGATCCCGAAGTGACCAGCCTCAGCGAAAAACCGGTTGAAGTCGTCGAGCCAGCGAGCAAGGCCTGGTTCGTCTACCTCGTGCGCGCGGCCAACGGTTCGCTGTACTGCGGGATCAGCGACGACCCGGTGCGCCGCTTCGCCAAGCATCAAAGCGGCAAGGGCGCACGCTTCTTCCTGTCCAGCCCGGCGATGGCGCTGGTCTACACCGAGCGTTGCCGCGACAAGAGCGACGCGCTGCGCCAGGAACGGCTGATCAAAAAGCTGCGCAAGAGCGCCAAGGAATGTCTGGTCGCGTCTTATCAATCTGACTGATCGGTTCCCATCAGGCAGATCTGTAGGCTGCTAACCAAATGCACGCTAAGCTGCGGACTCACTTTCTGTGCGGCGGAGCCGAGCATGTCCGAGTTGATTCTGCATCATTACCCGACCTCTCCATTTGCCGAAAAGGCTCGTCTGCTGTTGGGCTTCAAAGGCTTATCCTGGCGCTCGGTGCACATTTCGCCGGTGATGCCCAAGCCGGATCTGACCGCGCTGACTGGCGGCTACCGCAAGACCCCGGTGTTGCAGATCGGCGCCGACGTCTATTGCGACACATCGTTGATTGCCCGTCGTCTGGAGCAGGAAAAAGCCCTGCCGGCGTTTTTCCCGGAAGGCCAGGAAATGACCAGCGCCAGCTTCGCCGCTTGGGCCGATTCGGTGGTGTTCCAGCACGCGGTCAGCCTGGTGTTCCAGCCGGAGTCGGTGGCCGTGCGTTTCGGCAAGTTGCCGCCGGAAGCGATCAAGGCGTTTATCGCTGACCGTGCCGGGCTGTTCAGTGGCGGCAGCGCCACGCGACTGTCGGCCGAACAGGCCAAGCATCAGTGGCCAACGCTCATGGCGCGGCTGGAGCAGCAGTTGCAGCGCGAGCAGGGCGACTTCCTGTTCGGTGAACCGTCGATTGCCGACTTCGCCCTGGCGCATCCGCTGTGGTTCCTCAAGGCGACGCACGTCACTGCGCCGTTGGTCGATGAATATCCGGCCGTGACTGCCTGGCTGGGCCGTGTGCTGGGCTTTGGTCATGGTGCCGCGAGTGAGATGACTGCCGAGGAGGCGCTGGAAGTCGCGCGCAGTTCGACGCCGGCGGCGTTGCCGGATGAGCAGTTTGTCGATCCGAACGGTTTCAAGGCCGGGCAGCAGGTGGCGATTGCCGCGACAGATTACGGGGTTGATCCGGTGGTGGGTGAGTTGCTGTTTGCTGGCCGCGAAGAGCTGATCCTGCGTCGCGAAGACCCGCGTGGCGGCGTGGTGCATGTGCACTTCCCGCGCTTTGGATTCCGCATCGAAGCTCGCTGATCTCGCAAGTCAGATACATAACCTGTGGGAGCGGGCTTGCTCGCGAATGCGGTGAATCAGTCGCGATCATTATTGACTGGCACACCGCTTTCGCGAGCAAGCC
>NZ_JASCPO010000442.1:0-2103 GCF_029960145.1 Pseudomonas sp. PS01299
GTAGGAGTGAGCCTGCTCGCGATGGCGGTGGAACAGTCAGCATCAATGTTGGCAGTGATTGCGCTATCGCGAGCAGGCTCACTCCTACAAGGGATTGTGTCGGTTTCAGCTTCCGGGTTTTGGCGTGCGCGCCAGGCAATACACGTCAACTCTCGACGCCCCTGCATCCCGCAGCAGTCGCGCCAGTGCCTGGGCCGTGGCGCCGGTGGTCAGCACATCATCAATCAACGCGAAGTGCCGACCTTTCACCTCGGCGTCAGGGGCCAGGGCGAAGGCGTGACGCAAATTGCGCTTGCGCGCCTTAGCGTCGAGATCCTGTTGGGCGCTGGTGTCGTGGACCCGCCGTAGAGCATGTTCCTCAAAAGGTAGATCCAGCTGTTGGCTCAACCATCGCCCCAGCATTGCCGCTTGATTGAACCCACGTTGACGCAGACGTTTGCTCGCCAGTGGCACCGGCAGCAACACGTCGGGTCGTGGCAATCCTTCATCGAAGCGATGTTGCAGGTATTGTCCGGCAACATCGGCGAGCAAGTGGCCAAACGGCCATTTCGCGTTGTGTTTAAAACGCGTAATCAAACTGTCCACCGGGAAGTCATAGCGCCACGGCACCACCACCTGTTCGAACACCGGCGGCTCTAGCAGGCATCCGCCGCAGGTCAGGCCAGCGCTGGGCAGCGGCAAGGCGCAGGTCTGGCAATGGTCGCCGAGCCAGGGCAGATCGGTTTCGCAGGCGACGCAGATTGGCACTTCTGCTTCTGCGGGTTCATCGCACAACAAACAGCTTTGTACGTTTTTTAAACAGATGTAAACCTGTGCTTCGTCTCGTGGTTGACAGCGCATGACTCTTCCTTAAATATGCCGAACATCCGTGTCGCGCCTGTGGGTATTCCGTTCCCACAGCCGCCAGCCAAGCATAACCAAGGAACTGCCCATGAGCGCCAGCACCTCTGCCACCCTGCGTCACGACTGGTCTTTAGCCGAAGTCAAAGCGCTCTTCGTACAGCCATTCAACGACTTGCTGTTCCAGGCGCAGACGGTGCACCGTGCCCATTTCAACGCCAACCGGGTGCAGGTTTCCACGCTGCTGTCGATCAAGACCGGCGCCTGCCCGGAAGACTGCAAGTACTGCCCGCAGTCCGGTCACTACAACACCGGCCTGGAAAAAGAAAAGCTGATGGAAGTGCAGAAAGTCCTCGAAGAGGCTGCCCGCGCCAAGGCCATCGGCTCGACCCGTTTCTGCATGGGGGCCGCGTGGAAGCACCCGTCGGCCAAAGACATGCCGTATGTGCTGAAGATGGTCGAAGGCGTGAAAGCCATGGGCCTGGAAACCTGCATGACCCTCGGTCGTCTCGATCAGGAACAGACCGAAGCGCTGGCCAAGGCTGGCCTCGATTACTACAACCACAACCTCGACACCTCGCCTGAGTTCTACGGCAGCATCATCACCACCCGCACCTACAGCGAACGCTTGCAGACGCTGGCCTACGTGCGTGAGTCGGGGATGAAGATCTGCTCCGGCGGCATTCTCGGCATGGGCGAGTCGCTGGACGACCGCGCCAACCTGCTGATCCAGTTGGCCAACCTGCCGGAGCATCCGGAGTCGGTGCCGATCAACATGCTGGTGAAAGTCGCCGGCACGCCGCTGGAAAACGCCGAAGACATCGACCCGTTCGACTTCATCCGCATGCTCGCTGTCGCGCGCATCCTCATGCCGCAATCCCACGTACGCCTGTCCGCCGGCCGTGAAGCGATGAACGAGCAGATGCAAGCGTTGGCGTTCTTCGCCGGTGCCAACTCGATTTTCTACGGCGACAAACTGCTGACCACTGCCAACCCGCAGGCCGACAAGGACATGCAACTGTTCGCGCGCCTTGGCATTCAGCCGGAAGCACGCGAAGAGCATTCCGATGAAGTGCATCAGGCCGCGATCGAGCAGGCGCTGGTGGAGCAGAAGAGCAGCGAGCAGTTCTATAACGCGGCGGTCTAAACCTGCGCGGATTTCTCTGAAGGAATGCAAAACCCCTGTGGGAGCGGGCTTGCTCGCGAAAGCGTCAGTGCGGTCGACATTACGTTGAATGTCAGACCGCCTTCGCGAGCAAGCCC
>NZ_JASCPO010000443.1:0-2094 GCF_029960145.1 Pseudomonas sp. PS01299
CGATAGCGGTCATTCAGTCACCGCCATGTTGGAGGTGCCGACCTCATCGCGAGCAGGCTCACTCCTACAAGTGGGGACGGTGACCAATTTCGGGTTTTTGTGCTGCGCAACTACTGCCAATCACCCAACAGCGTTAATCTGGCCGACACCTCAATCGCCCCCCGGAGCCGCGTCGGTATGGAACTTCACGTCGTGATCAATGGCCGCAAGGACCTCGCCGGCCAGCTATACAACCAGTTGCGCGGCGCCATCGAATCCGGGCGCCTGGCCGCCGGCACGCAGTTGCCGCCCAGCCGTCTGCTGGCCGAGCAACTGGGGATCTCGCGCAAGACCATTTCCGACACCTACGCGCAGCTGACTTACGAAAATTTCCTCACCGGGGTGATCGGTAAAGGCACCTACGTCAACGCCCGCCCGGCGCAGATTCAGCGCAAGCAAAGCCACACCGAACTGGCCAGCGCCGAGGTGATCGAGCGTTGGCGCAACCTGCCGGTGTTCTTGCGCCACCCGTCGCTGGAAGGTTCGCTGCGCTATGACTTCATCGGCGGCGCCACCAGCAAGGGCCAGTTCCCGCATGACGACTGGCGCCGCTGCGTCTCCCACGCGATGCGCCAGATGGCCGGCTCCAAAGGTTTCTACAGTGTGCCCGAAGGCCTACCGGCGCTGCGTAATGCGATTGCCCGGCACATCGCGTTTTCGCGCGGGATCAACTGTCAGGACGAAGACATCGTGGTGTGCAACGGCGCGCAACAGGCGCTGGACCTGATCACCCGCGTGCTGATCAGCCCCGGCAGCCGGGTGGCGATGGAAGATCCGGGGTATCCGCCCGCGCGGTTGCTGTTCGGCACCCACGGCGCCGAAGTGGTCGGAATTCCGGTGGATGCCGAAGGGATTGTGGTCGAGCAGATTCCCGAGGGCACGCGGATGATTTATGTCACGCCGTCGCACCAGTTCCCGCTGGGCATGCCGATGAGCCAGGCGCGCCGCGAAGCCTTGCTCGCCCGCGCCTATGAGCTGGGCGCGATCATCATCGAGGACGACTACGACAGCGAATTCCGCTACGAAGGGCGGCCGACGGACTCACTGTTCAGCCTTGATCAGCGCGGCATCGTGGCCTACGTCGGCACCTTCTCCAAGACCTTGCTGCCGGAGCTGCGTCTGGGTTACGCGATCCTGCCGCCGGCGATTCTCGAAGCGGTGATCCGCGCCAAACAGCTCACCGACCTGCACGCCTCGACCCTGCCGCAATGGGCGCTGGCCAAGTTCATTGCCGAAGGTTGCCTGCTCAAGCACATCCGCCGTTGCCACGGGATTTACGCCCAGCGCCGCGAGCGAATTCTGGCGCGCATGGCCACGGATCTGGCGCCGTGGCTGGAAGCGATACCGCCCAGTGCCGGGTTCCACATGGCGGTGCTGTGCAAGGTGCCGATCGACCTGGCGCTGGTGATCGAACTGGCGAAAAAAGTCGAGGTCGGGCTGTATTCCATCGACATTTTTCATTATCAACAGCCGGTGAAGAGCGGCCTGTACTTCGGCTTCGGCGCCATTGAAACCCTCGATATCGACACCGCTCTGGATCGCCTGCGCGAGATTCTGCAACAAGTGGCGTGAATGATTGGTCTGGGCGATTAACCGCCGATTGGTTATTGGTGATCAGCAGGTGCAGGCCTATTCTGCACGGGCGTTATCCCTCAATGAGCAGGATTCGTCCGGCCTGATTCAGGAGTGTGAGCAATGTCCAACGAAGTGATCAACACCGTCCAGGTGCGCGCTGCCGCCGGCCGTTCTGAAGAGCTCGGCCGGCAGTTGCAGAAGATCGTCGACACTTTGCGCCAGACACCGGGCTGCGACGCCTATATGGTCGACCGCTGCCCCGAGGACAGCCAACGCTGGACCGTGAGTGCGCGCTGGCAGTCGGAAGCGGCGATGCAGGCGCACTTCAACCGGCCCGAGGCGCAGGGGTTTATTGACCTGATTGATAGCCGTCTGGCCAATAGTGTGGATTTCAACAGCTTCCCCATCGTCTGACCGGACGCCTTCGCGAGCAAGCTCGCTCCCACATTTGGAATGCGATCAACTGTGGGAGCGAGCTTG
>NZ_JASCPO010000444.1:0-2081 GCF_029960145.1 Pseudomonas sp. PS01299
CGCGAAGGCGGTATCACATTCAACGCTTCAGTTGACTGACCCACCGCCTTCGCGAGCAAGCCCGCTCCCACAAGGGGACTGAGCCGGATCATCAGGGCGACGCGTGTTCATAGGGAGTATTGAATGAAAGCCTGGCGTGGCGTGCTGATCGCCTTGTCGTTCCTGCTGCTCAGCGGCTGTCTGGTGACCTTCAAGGACCCGCTGCCTGCCAGTGACCCGGCGCCCAAGGGCCTGCTGGGCACGTGGTCGAGCACCAATGCCTGGGGCGAGCCGATGAACCTTGAGCTGACCCGCGTCGGCAACGATCGCTATCAGGCCGTCACCTGGTTCAAGGCCCGGCCTCACGAGCGCGAGGCGTACCCGTTCACCGTGTCGCGCCATGGCAGTCGCTGGTACCTCTCGGCGAAAGTGCCGGCGCGTTACGGTGGCCAATACACCATCGCCGGTTTCGAAATCACCGACAAACACGAGCTGGTGGTGTACAACCTCGACCTCGAACAGATCAATCAGGCGATCAAGCAGCAAGCCCTCGACGGCAAGGCTTTCCAGACCGAGGACGACGGCGACGGCGTGCAAGTCGACAGTAGCCTCGACAAGGTCTTTGCTTACCTCGACGATCCGGCCAATTCCGATGTATTCGTCGAGGCCGCGCGCTATCAGCGCCAGGCCCGCGCCAAATAATTCAGTTTTCTACAGGAGTTTCGGGTGGACGATTACCAGCAGACGATACGCACGCTGTCCGATCGCATTGTGCTGGCGCAGACGCCGATCCGCGTGCTCGATGCGGTGAAGTGGGACGAGAACATCCGCAAGGGCTTTCTCAAGGCCAAGGGCAAGGAAATGCCGGCGGTGGATCGCGACTACTACCTCAATCGGCCGCTGTCCTTCGATTCGAGCAAGGTCAAACTGGAATTCCAGAACATCGAGCGCGACATCACCCGCCAGCTCGGCCAGTTCAACCCGGTCGGGCAGATCATGCGGCGCATGTGCAAGGAATACCGCATGGTGGTGCGCATGCTCGAAGCGCGCGGCACCGAGGATTTCGGCCTGATCTCCCAGGAACTCTACGGCGCCGCCTCCGATGCGTTCCACGCCGGCGACCCGACCCTGGCCGACCTCGGCCTGATGATGTCCGACTACCTGAACAACATTGATGGCCGTGGCGACCTGAAGGACGAACCGAAGATCCTCACCGCCAAGGATGCCGTGCACCTGCTGCAAACCCGGTTGAACAAGGTATTTGGCGAGGCCGAGGAAACCATCCGCGTGTTCGAGTCCGACGGCATCGTCGCCGACGCGGCGGCAGGCGCCGACTACATCAAGATCCGCACCGACGCGCTGTTCAACGACCGCGACGTGCGTGCACTGGAGGTCCACGAAGGTCTGGTGCACGTCGGCACCACGCTCAATGGCTTGAACCAGCCGATCTGCACCTTCCTGTCCAAAGGCCCACCGTCGTCGACGGTGACCCAGGAAGGCCTGGCGATCCTGATGGAAATCATCACCTTCGCCTCCTACCCAAGCCGTCTGCGCAAACTGACCAACCGCACCCGCGCGATTCACATGGTCGAGGAGGGCGCGGACTTTTTGCAGGTGTTCGAGTTCTTCCGCGAGCAGGGCTTTGAAATGGCCGAAAGCTACGGCAACGCCAGCCGGGTGTTCCGCGGTTCGACCCCGACCGGTCTGCCATTCACCAAAGACTTGTCCTATCTCAAGGGCTTTATCATGGTTTACAACTACATTCAGTTGGCCGTGCGTAAGGGCAAGCTTGAGCAAGTGCCGCTGCTGTTCTGCGGCAAGACCACCCTGGAAGACATGCGTACCCTGCGTCAGTTGGTCGATGAAGGTCTGGTGGTGCCGCCGAAATATTTGCCGGAACAGTTCCGTGACATGAACGCGCTGTCGGCGTGGATGTGCTTCTCCAACTTCCTCAATCACTTGAGCCTGGACCGGATCGAGGCGGATTACTCCAACATCCTCTGAACCACACACAAACCCCTTGTAGGAGTGAGCCTGCTCGCGATAGCAGTGTGTCAATCAACATAAATATCGACTGGCACACCGCTATCGCGAGCAGGCTC
>NZ_JASCPO010000445.1:0-2076 GCF_029960145.1 Pseudomonas sp. PS01299
CTCGCGAATGCGCCGGGTCAGTAAAACATTTGGCGACTGACCCACCGCATTCGCGAGCAAGCCCGCTCCCACAGGAGATTTCAGGCGTGCCGGTAATTGTCAGTCAGTACCGTATTTCGGCGAACGCGGGCCGTACAACAGGCCGGCGTGCTGACCGGCCGACAACAGGCGATTGCTCGCCACGCCGGCAATCGGATACCCGGCATCGGTCGAACTGTTGATCACCTGCTTCACCGCGGCAGTGATCAGCATGCCGACCAGACCGCGACCACTGTTATTGCCGCCCTCTTCGCTCGACGCCCGTGCCGAACCGGTCCACAGCGTGGTGCCGGATTTCAGATCGACCAGTCTGGCGGTGGCGGTTACCGCGGTTTCGCTGCTGATCACCATGTAGCGCGTACCGTACTCGGTCACGGTGATGTACAGCGCAGCGTCGGCGCCGAAGATTTCCTTGAGCTTGTTGGCCGGCGCCTGATGAATGTCATCCGGGGTGGTCAGGCCGTTCTGGCGGAAGGTTTCGTCCACCAGGGTGATCGGCAGCACGTAGTAACCGGCCTCGGCCAATGGGAACGTCACCTGCGACAGCAAGCTGTAGGAAGCCTTGACGTCCGGCGAGGTGTTCAGCGGCGGCAGCACCAGAATGGTCTTCGGCCGTGCCTGTTTGTACGCCGAGTAATCCACGGTTTTCGGCGCGACGCAGCCACCGAGCACGGTCAGGGCCAAACCGGCGGCCAGCAGTTTCAGGGTGCGCGAGATCATTTGGCGTCTCCGGTCTTGGCGTTTTTAAGCAGAAAATCCATGTATGGGCCGGACTCGGGGAACAGCGCTTTCTCGGTGCGGAACTGCTGCACCATCTGATCGTCCTTGCCCATGCTCAGGTACAGCAGGCCCAGGTGCGCGTGGTAGCCCGGCGGCACCGCCTTGCCGGTGGAACGGATCTTCTGCAGGTCGCGCTCCAGCACTTCGGCCTGGGCTTCTTTCGGCTCTTCGCCTTTGAAGTATTCGTAGACCTGCGGTTGGTAGTCTTCCCACTGGTACAGGGTTTTCGGGCTGCTGCAACCGGCCAGCAAGGCGCTGGCGGCCAGCGTCAGGGCCAGCAGCGACCGCGACAAAGTCAGATTCATGGGTGTTGCTCCTTGCAATGAATAACGATCAGTTGCCCGGTTTCCAGGCACCGGCGTTCATGCCATCGACCAGACGATTGATCGCCTCGCGCATGGCCAGATCGAGGACTTTGCCGTTGAGGGTGGAGTCGTACGCAGCGGTGCCGCCGAAGCCGATGATTTCGCGGTTGGACAAGGCGTACTCGCCGGCGCCCTGGGTCGAATACACCACTTCGGAGGTGCTGATATTGACGATGTTCAGGTTGACCTTGGCGTAGGCGACCTGGGTCTTGCCACGGCCGAGAATGCCGAACAGCTGGTGGTCGCCGGTTTCCTTGCGGCCGAACTCGGTGACGTCGCCGGTGACCACGTAATCGGCGCCCTTGAGGCGCTGGGCCTGGCCCTTGATCGCCGCTTCCTGCTGGATCTCGCCCATATTGTCGCGATCCAGTACCGAGAAGCGGTTGGTCTGCTGCAAGTGAGTGATCAGGATGGTCTTGGCTTGGCCGCCGAGACGATCAACGCCGTCGGAGAAGATCCCGCGCATGTAGCTGGAGCGGTTATCGAACTTGCCCACCGCCATCGGTACGCGAGCGCCGCTCCAGGCTTGCGTGGCGCTCTCGACCTTGGCCACCGGCAGGGCGCGGGAGCTTTCGGTGGCGCACCCGGCAAGGGAGCCGGCGAGGGTGCCGAGCACGGCAATCGCAACGCCTGAGACCAACATCCGGGAGATCATTCTCACTGTGCATTCCTTCTGAAAAAAAACGGTGTGTCCCGGCACGGCTACGCGGTGGGGAGCGGAAAAGGGGCGGCATTATGACAAAGTGCCACCATTGGTGACAGAGATTTTTGACGCCAATCAATTGGCTTGTTTGGACACACACAAATCCCCCCTGTGGGAGCGGGCTTGCTCGCGAAGGCGTTCTGTCAGAGACATCTGTGCTGACTGACACACCGTCTTCGCGAGCAAGCC
>NZ_JASCPO010000446.1:0-2075 GCF_029960145.1 Pseudomonas sp. PS01299
CTGCTCGCGAAGAGGGCGTGTCAGTCGCCATCGCTTTGGCTGACAGATCGCATTCGCGAGCAGGCTCGCTCCCACATTGGATTTCTGGCAGCCGCCAATCCTGAGTCCACCCAATAACCCTGTGGGAGCTGGCTTGCCAGCGATAGGGCCGTTTCAGCCAACATCATTATCGGTGCCGTCAGCGCTTGCACTGCGCCTGCACCACCTGGCAAGTGTTCGGCGTCCCTCCGGAGCGGCTCGCATAACGCATGCAGTTATTCAACGACTTCTTGCGCGCCATGCTCAAGGTATCGCCCCAGGCCAGACCGCCTTCGCCGGAAGTGGGCACGGCTTTGGCGTAGCAGTTCGAGCCGTTGGTGGCGTAGCGCTTGCTCGAACAGCCGGCTGTCAGCGCCAGGGTGGTGGCGAGCAGGGCAAGTAGCACCCAGGACGAGCAGTGGCGTGCGGTGATTGTGGTCATCTGGGTTCCTCGTTGGGTCATGCGCATCAATTGCCTCGCCGACAGGCGTTGGGCATTATCCAGCAATCGACAAAAGGAAGCGTCCCCAATGCGTGCACCCACACTACACCTGATGTGCGGCAAGATCGCCTCGGGCAAATCGACACTGGCCCAATTACTGGCTGAGGAGCAGCGCGCGCTGGTGCTCAGTGAGGATCAGTGGCTGTCGCGGCTGTATCCGGAGCAGATCAAATCCGTGGCGGATTACCTTCGATGTGCGCGGCAGATTCGCGGCGTGCTGGGGCCGTTGGTGATCGATGTGCTTAGCGCGGGGGTGAGTGTGGTGCTGGATTTTCCGGCCAATACCGTGGCGGATCGGCAGTGGCTGCGAGGGCTGGCGGATACTGCAAAAGTGCCGCATTGCCTGCACTATCTCGCGGTGGATGACGATACTTGCCGCGCCCGGCTACATGCACGCAATGCGCTGGCCGAACATGAGTTTGCCGCTTCGGATGCAGAGTTTGATTTGATCTCCAGCTACTTTCAGGTGCCGGAAGTGGGCGAGGAGCTGAAGATCGTCATGCACGGAAATCGCTAGCAGGCTAGCTCCCACTTTGGATCTCTGGCAGCCGCCAACCCTGAGCTCACCGCAAAAAACTGTGGGAGCTGGCTTGCCAGCGATAGGGCCGTGTCAGTCGCCATCACTTTGGCAGGCTCGCCCCAATCGCCAGCAGGCCAGTTCCCACAATGATTTCCACCGCCTGATCCACGGAGAGACTCGTGGTGTCGAGCCGAAGGATCGGCTGCGTCCAGGCTTCATATTCGTGATTCACAACAGAAGACCAGATCGGGGAGTCAGTCCCGTTATGTCTGATTGCTGATGCTCTACCCGGCGACGATGCTCAAGTCGGTCTGAGCAGATCACTTCGATGTTGAGCAACGGCGCACCCGAGCGAGCCGCGATGTCGGCCCACGTCGCGTGCAGAAGTGGATGAAGAACTTGACCTACAAAGCCCACAGCCGAACCAGGGCAAATTGCAGATCCACAGTGACGCATGTCCGGCCATCCACCCATTCATCCTCGCGAAGGCGACGTCCGGTATTGGTTTCGCGCTCGCCTTTGGCAATGACCAGGACGAACAGGCGGGTGGGGCATTCGAAAGAGCGCAACCGATCAACATCGGCGCGCACTGACCAATCGCCTTCCAGGCACTTGGCCTGCGAGACATCGCCCAGGCATTTGATTTCGGCGACCATCCTCGGCGCGCCGTTGTCGTCCAATGAGTACAGGTCCGCTTTGCGTCGGTCGCCTATCGGCAGATCCGTCCAGATCTCGATCTCATCTTCGAACCAGGCTTGCAGACTGATCTGGGCTTGAATCCAATGCTCGCGGCAACTGTTGAGTTGCAGCACTTGCTCAAGATTCTTCTCCATGCCTTGAAAGGCGCGCTCGAACAATCCGAGCCATTGAGTGGTGTCCATTTCACATTTCCTGTGTCAGTCCATTTGGGGGAGGGATTATGGACGGAATCGCCTTCAACCGAAAACTCCACATTCATCACCGAACCCTGTAGGAGTGAGCCTGCTCGCGATAGCGGTATATCGCTGACATTTGCGTTGTGACACACCGCTATCG
>NZ_JASCPO010000447.1:0-2069 GCF_029960145.1 Pseudomonas sp. PS01299
ATCGCGAGCAGGCTCACTCCTACATTTGGAATGCGCTCCCCCTGTAGGAGTGAGCCTGCTCGCGATGGCGCCATAACATTCACCGCAAAGATCCTCGGGTAGACCCGCGCTCAATCAGCACCGGCGCAAAATCCACTCTGCGCGCTACCTCGACATCCCCCCGCAAACGCTTGAGCAAACACTCAAACGCCCGCGCGCCAATCTCGGCTGTGGGCTGGGCGAGGGCGGTAATTCCGCTGCCGACCAACGGGTACCAATCCAGATCATCCAGGGCAATCAGCCCGACATCCTCGAACAATCGGCAACCGATTTCACGCAAGGCCAGGGTACAGGCCAGCGCTGCGACACCGTTGGCGCAGAACAGTGCTTTCGGCCCGGTCGCCGGTGTGTCCAAAAAGATTTGAAGATGAGTAGCGAGTGCGTCGCCGGTTTCCAGCACCGCCCCGGTCAACCCGGAGCGCTGGGCAATCTGCGCCTGAAAACTGCTGACCCGCTCGATCCGCGAACTGGTGCCGTCATAAGGCTCAGTCACCAGCAACACATCGCGATAGCCGCGCTGTTCCAGGTGCTTCAGCGCCATCTCAACAGCTTGCGGATTGTTCAGCCCAACCATGTCGCTGTCGAGGCCATCGACCTTGCGGTCCACCAGCACCAAGGGCATTTCCCGGTGCAACTCGTGGAGTTCGTCACGGTGATGGCCAAGGGTGTTCACGATCAGCCCTTCGATGTTGTACGAGCGCAACAACGCCAGGTGTTGGCGTTCCTGCTCGTCATCGCGGTCGGTGTTGCACACCACCAGGCTGTAGCCGTGCGCACGGCAGGCGGTTTCCACCCCGTGCATCACGGCAATCGAATAAGGGTTGCGGATATCGGCCACCAGCATGCCGATCAGGCGCGTGCGCCCGCGTTTCAGACCACGGGCCATCTGGTTCGGGCGGTAACCCAGCTCGCTGATCGCCTGCTCGATACGCAGGGCGATGGCATCGGAGAGCAGGGCGCGGTCGTCGCCGATGAAGCGCGAGACGCTGGCCTTGGATACGCCGGCGCGTTCGGCAACATCAAGCATGGTCACGCGGCTGCGCTGGGCGGCGGAGAAGTCGTTCACGGTCTGAAACCTATTATTGGATTTATTCGTTTCATGCGCCGCGATGGCGATGAAACCGGTTTCAGGAAACACCAGAAGCTGACACTCCGTCAAGTGAATGCGCGTGGTACTTCAACTTGGCGCCGACGGGCGGTGCTCAGCGTTATTGAAGTATCTGCGCAATGCTCAGCCAAACAGGCCGGCAGCAATATTGATCGAAAAGCCCAGAATCGCGGTGTTGAACACAAAACCGATCAATGATTGCGCCAGGACGATCTTGCGAATGTCGCGGGTAGCCACGCCGACATCGGCAGTCTGCACTGCTACGCCGATGGTGAAGGAGAAATACAGGAAGTCCCAATAATTGGGCGTGGTCAGACCTTCAGCGAAACGCAGGGCCGGTTCCTTGCCGTCCCAGGTGTAAAACAGGCGCGCGTAGTGCACACAGAAGATCACCCCGATCACCAGCCAGGAACCTACGACGGTGACGGCGGTGAACGCGTAATGCAGAAGTTTGTGATGGGTATCCAGATCCTTGGTGCCGGCCAACTCCAGGGTGATGGCGGCCAGGCTGGCCAATGCTGCGATGCACACCACGAACAGCACCAGTCCGGCATTCTCGTCTTCGACGACGGCGATGCGTTTGACGTCCGGTGCCTTTGCCCGGGTGGCGAGCCAGAACATCAGGATCAGGTAAGTCCAGACGCCGGCGTTCCAGCCGATGAGGATTTTGCTGACGACGGAGTCGGCAGGGACCAGCAGGCCGGTGGCAAGGCCGACCAAAGCGGCGGCGGACAGGCGAGGGTGGGTGCGGGCGAGAAAGCGCATGGGGACTCGATGGGCCAGGATGTTTTTACACCTTAGCCCAGCGACGTCTCGGATGACCACTGACTTGACTGCTCAAATGACCTTGTGGGAGCGGGCTTGCTCGCGAAAGCGGTGTGTCAGCTACATGAATACTGACTGACACGACGCCTTCGCGAGC
>NZ_JASCPO010000448.1:0-2065 GCF_029960145.1 Pseudomonas sp. PS01299
GGGCAAGCCCGCTCCCACAGGGGTCAACGTTGTTCACACATTTCGTGTACGACGCGTGCACTGTGGGAGCGGGCTTGCCCGCGAAGGGGCCGGCACCGTCAGCGCAAGGCTGCTGCCTTACGCAGAATCGCGCACCAGCAACACCCGCGTCACCCGTCGTTCCTCAACGGCTTTGACGGTCATCTGCCAGCCTCCGTACTGCAGGCGATCGCCCTTCATCGGCAAACGATCCAGCAGGCTCATCACCAGTCCGGCCAAGGTCTGATAGTCCTCGGTCGGTTCGGCGCCAAACCCGGTGCGCTGGCGAACACGCGTCAGGTTCAACGCGCCGTTGACGACAAACCCGCCCTGCTCCTCGATCACGTCCGGACCTTCGATTTCGCTGGCATCGGGCAGTTCGCCGGCAATCGATTCGAGGATGTCGGTCATGGTCAACACGCCGACGAAGTCACCGAACTCGTTGACCACGAAGGCGATGTGGGTCGACGCCGCGCGCATTTGCTCCAGCGCATTGAGGATCGAATAGCTGTCGAGCAGGTTGATGGTCTTGCGTGCCAGGTGTTCCAGATTCGGCTCGGCACCGGCCAGGTATTCCTTGAGCAGTTCCTTTTTGTGCACGAAGCCCAACGGTTCATCCACCGCGCCGTCGCGAATCAGCGGCAGACGTGAATACGACGAATGCATCAATTTTGTGCGAATCGTTTCGGCGTCGTCGGCCAGATCGATGGTGTCTACATCGGCACGCACGGTCATCAGGTTCCGAATCGGCCGCTCGGCCAGTTGCAGCACACCACTGATCATCACTCGCTCGCGGCGATCGAACAGCTCCGCACTCGGGGCTTCGCCGTCATCCAGCAGATCGGAAATTTCCTCGCCGACCTCCTCCGCCTCCAGCTTGCGCCCGCCCAGCAGACGCATTACCGCGTGGGCCGTGCGCTCACGTATGGGGCGCAAGCCTTGCATCGAACGTTTGCGTCGGGCCCGGGCGATCTGGTTGAACACCTCGATCAGGATCGAGAAACCAATCGCCGCATACAGATAACCTTTCGGGATGTGGAAACCCAGGCCTTCGGCCGTCAGGGCGAAACCGATCATCATCAGGAAGCCCAGACACAGCATGATCACCGTCGGGTGCGCATTGACGAAGCGGGTCAGCGGCTTGCTGGCGACGATCATCAGGCCGATGGAAATGATCACCGCGATCATCATCACCGCCAGTTCATCAACCATGCCGACGGCGGTGATTACCGCGTCCAGCGAGAACACCGCATCGAGTACCACGATCTGCGCGACGATTGGCCAGAACAGCGCGTAGGCGGCGTTGGTCGAGCGCTGGCCGACGTGGCCTTCGAGTCGTTCGTGCAGCTCCATCGTCGCCTTGAACAGCAGGAACACACCACCGAACAGCATGATCAGGTCACGGCCGGAGAAGCTCTTGTCGAATACCTCGAACAACGGCTGCGTGAGGGTGACCAGCCAGGAAATACTCGCCAACAGGCCCAGGCGCATGATCAGCGCCAACGACAGGCCGATGATTCGCGCACGGTCGCGCTGATGCGGCGGCAGTTTGTCCGCCAGGATCGCGATAAACACCAGGTTGTCGATACCCAGCACCAGTTCCAGCACGATCAAAGTCAACAAGCCTAACCAGGCCGTGGGATCCGCTAACCATTCCATAAATGTCTCGATCTCTCTTCAGTGAATTCAGGCTGCCGGGCACGGCAAAGTGCAACGCGAAGGCTCTGAAGCCGCGTTGTCAACGATAGACGGGAGTCGGAAAACCGGATGCTGCGAGTACGTCAAGACCGCGCCATGGCGCGTGGAGAAGGTACGACTGGGAGGCTCCAAGAGGGTGTTCATGCAAATCCTGAATGAAAAATGGCCTTGGAGCGTACAGGCTCAAGGCACATTTTCTACAGCGGCAAATCATTTCAAAATCTGTAAGAGCACAAGAAATGTGTTTTTCCTGTTGGCCCTTTCGCGAGCAAGCCCGCTCCCACAGGGGTTGTTCGTCGGACGCAAGTTCTGAGTTCAAAGAGGGGCCAATGTGGGAGCGGGCTTGCTC